>NZ_JABXKN010000132.1:0-179587 GCF_017115065.1 Nostoc sp. JL23 | reverse complement strand
TTAAGAACAGCATTTATTTAGCTACAAAATATACTAATCCTACACTGTTTAACTTCAAAATAGATGACAAGTGTATAGATTCTTCATGCATAGATGAGGGGGAGAAAAGGGGTTGCCCTCGGCAACCCCTTTTCTCCCCCCTTAAAATGATTATCATTCTTGAGAAAACATATTTCTTGTTTTTCTTGGAATAATTTATTCTTTGGAAGTCCCTTATTGAACCGCCTTCTCTGCGAGAGGCTTCCGCCAACGCGCAGCGTATCGAAGAGAAGAGCGCCGAGAATTCGTAGAGTGTGCGTAAGTCCTAATTACAAATGACGAATGACTAATTACTAACTAAAATCCCGCTATTGGGTCTGGCTGAGATTGTAAGTATTTGAGGAATCCGTGTAATTCTTCTTCAGTGAGCAAAGTCCGCCCGCGCTTACCGTAGGTTTCAATCAAATGTTCCCGTCCCTGTTCTGGTGTCCAGTTTAAACGCTGAAGTTCGACATCTGTTTTAGCAATTACATCTGATAAATCCACGGGTTCAGCTTTCTTCTTTCTCTTTCCTGTCACTGATGGGGTAGCAGCATTCTCTTGAGGACTGTAACTCCGGGGTGTAAATGGTGTGACATTATTGGCAGAAATCGCGGGAAAGGTTTGATTTTCTGGCTGGTTATCAAAATTTATTTCCAAGTTCTCAGCTGGAGGATCAAATTCTAGCTCCTGCTTGGCAGTCATCGGAAAGTTTTGACCTAAATCTTGGCTATAGGTATCGTTTGCTAGGGGTGCAGCATTACTGTACCCGTACTGTTCGTTACTGCTTGTTACTATTTCTGGTTTAATGTTCCGTTCTTTGGAAGGCGGTATAGATATTTCTTTGTCGCTGACTGCTGGCCACTGACTACTAACAAAATTCTCATTTTTTGCAGAGGAATAAGCAGCAGGCTCACTCAATCCACCTTTAGTATTCAAGGAGGGATTTAGCTGTGCCGGGGAAACTGGATTTGAGGTCAACACCACTGATTCTGGTGGCGCGTTTGTCATACCCAAAACTATCAGCGCCCTAGTTCTGGCTTGGTCTTCTGCGGCTTCTACTGTTTCTGCTGCTGCCATACCCGTAGCACGGGTTACACCTTCAATTTGCACGCTTGCCCGGACAATATATTTTCCTTGAAAAATTTGCACTAATTCAGAAATCAAACTGCCTTTGGGATACAAGCTCTGGAATTGAGCCAACATAATACTGCTACCAATCTAAATATTTTTAATAACGGGGTTGATACTGCCTGAATGTTCAAGCGAGATCGGTTGCCCTTACTTTAATTTACATCCACTCGATACCCAGGATGCCTGCGAATATTGCATTTATTCATTTTTAATTGCCTACTATGTGTCATCAGATTCTTGGCAGGCGATGAGTAGGTATAATTCTCTGCTCTGAGCCGTCAAGGTTATATTCTTGCTTTGCCTGGTGTTCCAATTGTAGCAGTAGCTCTTTTTGACGAAATTTTTGGTCAGTGCTAACTTATCTGGGTAGTCTTGCTTGCAATGCTATACTGATTACCCAAGTCGATATCTAGAACTATTTTCTGGAAGTGCGCTCTAAATCTACAATAATGGAGATAAGGTTCGCCCTCGCTGCTTATTAAGCTGCTTACCTAATTGTTACCGATTCTACATGTGGGAAAATTGGGTTCACCAGCAGTTCCTCCTAGTTAAAAATCAGAGTCTAATGGCGTAAAATTACCTTCTCTCTAGACAATCAAACACCTGTAGTTTCCACGCCACTGGCTCTACTTGGGGAGACCCCAGACGCTCGCAGACTCGCTAACGCTGCGCTATCGCTTTTAGCGTCTCCCCTTGGAGAAGACCGCAGTGGCTCCCCTGCATAGCGCTTTTGGGCAGTATGGATTCTCTAAACCCAGCTTCTCAAAAATCTGTCGCGTAATTAACTAGCGGGGCTAGATTTTAATCAGGCGTGCAATCTTAAGTTTGGTTAGGTGAAGGGAGTTGAACGCAGGCAAATTCTGAGAGCATCGTGCAGTAAGAAGTTCGTAAACGCCCCAGAGTTGTCCGTGGGTCGGCTTCTTTGCCAAGGAACTGCGGGAGTAGTTTCCCCCTCTTACTGGGTCGGGCTTCCTTTCCTTAGAACTTAGGAAGCTTGCTTCAGGGCAATTAGTTTCCAGCTTGTTTCTGTAAGCCGTGAGGGTATACAGAAAAGAACCAGATTAAACAACAAATGATGTTTTGACCAAAGGTCGGTTCACTGCATGGAATTTTCAATCGCTACACTCCTTGCCAATTTCACCGATGATAAATTGGTAGCTCGGAAGGTTTTAGAAAAGAAACTTGGCTGTGAAGATGAAAAAAGTTTACAAAAACTTCACATTGCCTTAGATGTTCTTGAAAAAATCGGTATTTTAGTGAAGGAACGGGGCAAGTACCGCCGTGTCTCAGAAGAGGGAATAATCGAGGCAAAACTCCGTTGTTCTAGTAAAGGCTTTTGCTTTGCTATTCAAGATGTGGAAGGAGCCGAAGATATTTACATCCGCGAAAGTCATCTGAGTAATGCTTGGAATGGCGATCGCGTTTTGGTGAGAGTTCTGAAAGAAGGCAGTCGCCGTCGCTCTCCCGAAGGGGAGGTGAAGCTGATTCTGGAACGCTCTAACCACACTTTACTGGCACGAATTAAGCAGGTAGAAACTGGTTTTCGGGCTGTGCCTTTAGACGATCGATTGCTGTTTGAACTCAAGATTCAACCTAACGGGGCAAAGTTAGAAGAAGCGATCGATCATCTGGTTCATGTGGAAGTTTTGCGTTACCCATTGGCACAATATCCTCCCCTTGGTCGAGTAGTGCAAATCCTCGGCAGTGATGCCGAAGCCGCTGCTGATATAGATTTAGTTACGTGCAAACACGACCTTTCCCGGACTTTTCCAGATAATGTTCTCGAAGCATCTGCGAGGTTGCCCAAAAAGCTCTTCAAAGCAGACCTGAAAAATCGGCTGGATTTACGTAATTTGTTTACTCTCACGATTGAAGGGGTAAATGGCGATCCCAAAGTTATAGAAAACGCTTTTAGTTTAGAAAAAAACTTAGCCGGAAATTGGCTTTTAGGCGTTCACATAACCGATGTTTCTCACTATGTCCAACCTGACGAAGCCCTAGATAGAGAAGCACTCAAACGGGGTAAATCAGTGTATCTGGGAGAATTGGTGTTGCCAATCTTGCCCCCAGCTGTGGCAGAACGCTGTTCTTTAGTACCTGGGAGCGATCGCTTAACCATCTCTTTTTTAATTACCATTGATCCCAAATCGGGAGAAGTGCTGGAATGGGAAATTCAACCCAGCGTCATTAATGTCGAGACTGCACTGACTACAGAACAAGCTCAAGCAATTCTCACAGGTGAAGCTCAAGATAAATCATCACAGGTTTCCCAAATACTGCAAGACCTCCAAAGCTTGCAAACAGCTGTGAAACAGGTACGCTTGACTCGTGGTAGTCTCCAGTTGAATCTGCCGCCTAGCCAAAACGCCTATTATGATGAGGGGATTCTCGGCGCTGTGGTGGTGAATGATTTACCAGTGCGATCGCTACTCACGGAGTTGGTACTGTTAGTTAATCAACTGTTCGCGACTCACTTAAATGCTCTTGGTGTTCCCGCTATCTGGCGAGTCCAAGGTACTCCTGATGTTGAAGATGTCCAGGAAATGCTGAAATTGGCAGTCAATTTAGGCGTTGACCTCACATTAGATCCAGAAGTTGATATCCAACCCTTAGATTACCAACATTTGACCACAGCTTTTGCGGAATCTCCCTCTGAGCAAGTTCTTACTTACTTATTACAAGATACACTTAAGCCGTCTGCATACAGTACCACCAAAGGATCTCACTTTGGTCTGGCACTACCGCAATATGTCCACTTTAGCGCTCCCTTGCGGCGTTTCCCAGATTTGCTGATGCAGAGAGTGTATTACACGCTACTCGAAAACGGACGCGATCGCCGCAATACCCGTGTCAGAGAGCGGGTTAACCTACGCCACTCCTCTAGCCACGAGGAAATTAACTGGAACGTTTTACCCCCAGAATTGCAACAAGAACTCCAAAGCGATTTGACTAGGGTAATTGTCCAAATCAACGACCGAGAAAAAGAAGTCCAAGAAGCCGAAGCCGATTTAGCCGGACTGCAAAAAGCCCAACTGATGAAGCAACGCATTGGTCAGGTATTTCAAGGCGTGATTACCGGGGTTCAATCCTACGGTTTCTTTGTGGAAATTGAAGTACCAGCAGCCGAGGTAGAGTCCAGTAGTAATCCTGGTGTGCCTTTGCGGGTGGAAGGATTAGTACACGTCAGTTCTCTCAAAGATGATTGGTATGAATATCGCGCCAGACAACAGGCACTATTTGGGCGCAAAAATCGCGCTTCTTATCGACTAGGCGATCGCGTTGCTGTGCAAGTTAAGAGTGTCGATTACTACCGTCAGCAAATTGATTTGGTAACAGTCGGCAGCGATGGTGTCGCTAAAGGGTTAACTGGCAATGACTCCCGTGACGAGCTTTCAGACCTCTACTTACCAAATGATATGGAGCCTGATGACCTAGATCCTTACTCTGAGGACGAGTAAAATACCCTAAAACTTACGTGTCAAATAACACCAAACCTTTAATTTTAGGCGTATCGGGCGCATCTGGTCTGATTTACGCTGTTCGCGCGATCAAATTTTTGCTAGAAGCGGAGTATAGCATTGAATTGGTTGCCTCTAAATCAACTTACATGGTTTGGCAGTCAGAACAGGAAATTCGGATGCCACCAGAACCAACCGGGCAAGAACAATTCTGGCGAGAGCAAGCTGGTGTTGCACTTGCCGGTAAACTCCGGTGTCATCCTTGGAGCGATGTCGGAGCCGGAATTGCCAGCGGTTCCTTTGCCACTCTGGGGATGATCATCATTCCATGCAGCATGAGTACAGTGGCAAAGCTAGCAGTTGGCTTGAGTTCCGATTTACTAGAACGGGCAGCGGATGTCCAACTCAAAGAAGGGCGAAAGCTGGTTATTGTCCCGCGTGAAACGCCTTTTAGTCTCATCCACTTACGTAACTTAACCTCTTTAGCAGAAGTTGGAGTGAGAATTGTCCCTGCTATTCCCGCCTGGTATCACAATCCCCAAACCATCGAGGATTTAGTTGATTTTGTAGTTGCCCGTGCTTTAGATCAACTAGATATTGACTGTATTCCAATTCAGCGGTGGCAAGGTCGTCGCTAATGCCCTGAGTGGATTTATTGTAAATTTCACAATAGTCCTAAAAAGGTAATGATAGAGATGGCTGATAGTGTCAGTGGTCAGCGAACAGTAATTAGTGAAAAATAATCAGACTGAATAACTGGCCACTGACAACTGACCACTGATAACTGACAACTGACAAAATTGCTATGGCTGTAATTCGCTTAATTCTATTGGTGGCAGTACTGGGAGGACTAACGCTATTATTAGTCCAGAATTTCTCACCTGCCCTATCGCTAGTATTTTTGGGCGTGCGAACTCAACCATTACCACTAGCGATATGGATTTTGTTCAGTACTGCCACTGGTGCTTTCACATCGATATTGATTGCTACCTTATTTAATTTATCCAATTATTTTGTGGCAGCACAACGCCAAGCTCCTAACAGAGCAACCGCCCCTTCAAGTCGTGCGAAGGCAACCCGGAGAGAAGAACCGACATCTCGCCCTGCCAGTCCTCCACCACCAGCTAGTAAAAATGAAGAGCCTAGCAGTGAGGGATTTGATGATTGGGAGACAAATAGCAGTAGAGATGATGATTGGAACTTTGATGAAAAGTCAGAGTCAGCGCCTATTCCTAATTCTCAAGCTCAACAACCTAGAGACTCAACAACTTACGAACGTCAATCAGAAGCCAAAAGCAGTTCTCAATCTGGTTCAGTTTACTCCTACAGTTACCGCGAGCCAAAAAATACGGCTGCGGGAAAAACTGAATCAATTTACGATGCTGATTACCGAGTAATTATTCCCCCTTACCAGCCGCCAACTACCAATCAAACGGATGATGATGATTGGGAGTTTTTTGAGGATGATGATGATTTTGAAGATGATGGTAAACGCCCCCGTCGGTGAGATGTAGGAGGCTACATCTCTATTTAATGCCACACCGCTCTCTAGACTCCTGCTTGACCTTACCAGTCATGGCAGCTTCCTGCAAAATCATGAAAGCATTAAAATCTTCCAAGTCATATCGGGTAGTCAACAGTTGTCGTAGTTGATCTTCAGCTTCAACTGTCAAATAGCCAGTTGCTAAAGCTCTTTCTACAACGTCACGAATTCGAGTCATGGTTGACACCTCATTCATTCTATATTTATTCATTCAGGCTTATCGGCGTGGAATATGCAGTAGTCTTTGTGTCGAAACTTCAATTTCTTTGCAAGCTTTTTTGGGCGATCGCGGTAAATCAGTCATTATTTACACCTTTATTAGAAACGTTTAATTGAGCGGGTCTTGTTATAGCTGAACTTTTAGAATAACGATCCTGTGCTGTTAGGAACACAGTATTGTGTATACTTAAAAATACCCACCAGAATAAAAACCCTGATTATTTAGATAGACAGATATTGTTTGGATAAAGTTTCAAACAAGCTAAGTTAATTTTTTGGTTAAGCATAGAGATTACTATGCAGCAATTACCTAGTTACTTCAGGAAAATTACTACATTCTTAAGAAATTCACTGATTATTACTGATGGTAATTTTACAGAAGAATCGTTAA
The DNA here is from genome assembly GCF_017115065.1 of Nostoc sp. JL23. Lineage (NCBI taxonomy): Bacteria > Bacillati > Cyanobacteriota > Cyanophyceae > Nostocales > Nostocaceae > Nostoc > Nostoc sp. JL23. The sequence goes on along the minus strand of NZ_JABXKN010000132.1, from coordinate 172,824 downwards.
TTTCTTGCCAAAGTTACTTTAAATATTAAGTATTCCTGCTCTTAAGCAAGCGACGCGTAGCATTCCCCAGAAAACCTGACTGTACTCCTTCCCTACGGGAGGCTGCATGAAGGGGAACGCAAGCTTCTGCCTCCAGAAGGCATCGCTTTTTTACATTTGAATAAAATAATAAAAGCTTTCAGATAAATTCAAGTTGATAGCTCATTTCTTCTGGCTCAAGAACTTCCCAGATTAAAATTGAACTCAGATATCTTGCACTCTAATTTGGTGTCCACCAATACGGGGTTTATCCCTATCTGGAGTAATTTTAATGTGTTCTGCGATTACTGGTATCTTAGACATATTATCCAAGACACGCTCCTATAAGAACAAATTATATTTTGATTATCGCTTGATTAGCGATCGCCAATCAAGTAATTTTATTTGTTTGCGCGATATGTGCAAAACTCCGTATTTTTAAATCCTAGATTGAATCGTTGAGTTTATAATTTAAAACTGTGACTCAGCACTCAAAACTTATAATTGGAGCGAAGCAACTGGTGAGCAGCTTATTACAAGGAGTCAACCTGTACTTAATTGGTATTATGGGCGTTGGTAAGACGACAGTAGGGCGCTTACTAGCAAAAGAACTGGGTTATGGGTTTGTAGATACCGATGATGTGATTGCCCAAGCCACAGGAAAATCTATCAATCAGTTATTTGCAGAAGTTGGTGAAGCCGGGTTTCGTCAGTTAGAAAGCGACGTACTTTCACAAGTTTGTGCTTTTACAAAGTTGACTATCGCAACAGGTGGGGGCATTGTACTACGGCGAGAAAATTGGGGTTACTTGCACCACGGTTTGATAGTGTGGCTAGATACGCCAGTGGAGATAATTTACAGCCGTTTAGCTGAGGATACCACAAGACCACTGCTGCAAGATGCCGATCCTAAAGCTAAGTTGCGATCGCTCCTCGAACAACGAACACCACTTTACTCTCAAGCCGATTTGCACATCATTGAGCGAGAGGGAGATACGCCTGAAGACATTGCCAAGCGAGTACTTGAAGGGATTCCTGGCATCCTGAAAAAAGCTGTTTCTAATTAATCGGGAATATTGATCTAACTGTGTCTGCAAAAGATGTTTTTCATGAATCAGTTTATGGTGTAGCGTAATGCGATCGCTCCTCGAACAACGAACACCACTTTACTCTCAGCGAATACTTGAAGCAATTCCTAACGTTCTCAAAATACAAGTTTCTCATTAAGAAAACTCAAGTTACCAAATTTTGCCCATCCGCAGGATAAACCCTGGTAATTCTGGATTGCCACTAACTGCTTCGGGATTATCCAAAATTTCAACTTCTCGATTCGGACGGTAAATGTAGACTTTTGTATTCTGCCGATCAATTAACCAGCCTAGTAACGCACCGTTATCGATGTACTCCTGCATTTTGTCCTGTAATTTTATCAGGCGATCGCTGGAAGAACGTAACTCAATCACAAAGCTGGGACAAATTGGTGCAAATGAAGCTTTTTGTGCATCTGTTAAGATATTCCAGCGCTCCAGTTCAATCCAAGAAGCATCAGGGGAACGCATTGCCCCATTGAGTAGTGTAAAACCTGCACTGGAGTCAAAGCCTATGCCAGTGCCATCTTGTTCAGTCCAATACCCAAGCTGTGCAGCAATGTTAAAGTTACGGTTGCCCGTATCTGAAAAAGCTGGTGGCATAATGATGACTTCCCCATTAGCAGTGCGCTCGATTCGCAAATCTTCATTGGCTTGGCAGAATTCGTAGAACTGCTCATTTGTCATCTGCACAAGGGAGGGGAAATTTACCATTAGGGGTGTGCTTTCAGTTTGGATTAGCAGCGTGGTCATTTTCATTCCCTAGCTTCAGCCGAATGATTTCAATTCTAGAGGTTTAAAGGAGCGATCGCTGTTATGTTGTGTCCGGTAATGTGGGAATAGTTAATTTGTAAGGTGTGTTACTTCGTTAACGCACCATCTTGATCTGTCTCATCCGTCGTATAGGATTGACTCTAGAGCTTGAAGTTTTACTGCTGTCTCACGAAAGAATTCAATGGATATTGAAGAGTTTTTTAGTCGTTTAGATGCTGGGGAAAATGATTTTTCAGGAGTCGATCTTAGTGGTGCAGTCCTAAGCGAAGTTGACTTGTCTGGCATTAATCTCAGTGGTGCTGATTTGAGTGGGGCGCTCCTCTGTAAAGCTAAGTTAGGGGGTGCTGATTTAAGAGACGCTAATCTGAGCGGTGCTGATTTACGTGGTGCTGATTTGAGAGTTACTCGTATGGAGGGCGTTAATCTTGAAAATGCTAATTTATTGGAAGTTAACTGGCACTGCGCGGAAATGTATGGGGCTTATTTCTACAATACCGTTATGCCAGATGGTGAACTCGTAACTGAACCAAACACCTATGAATGATTAGTACAAACATACTCGGCTTTGGCATCAGAGATTGTGAGGAGTTACAAAGTCTTCTACACTGACTGAAATAGGTTTTAACTCTCTCTGTTAGGCTCCTCATGACGGACAACGATTCTGAATACATCAGGCAAGATGAAGCCACTCGTGTGCGTGTACTAAGCGAAGCACTACCTTATATTCAACAATTCGCCGGTCGCACTGTTGTTGTCAAATATGGCGGCGCAGCGATGAAAGATAGCACACTCAAAGATAAAGTTATCCGCGATATTGTATTCTTATCCTGCGTCGGCTTGCGTCCGATTGTAGTCCACGGCGGTGGCCCAGAAATTAACAGTTGGTTAGATAAGCTGGGCATCGAACCACAATTTAAGAATGGTCTGCGAGTTACTGATGCCGCCACAATGGATGTGGTGGAAATGGTTTTAGTTGGTCGAGTTAATAAAGAAATTGTCTCCCTGATTAACCAAGCTGGTGGATTGGCTGTCGGACTTTGCGGTAAAGACGGTAATCTATTTACAGCCCGTTCCCAAGGTCAAGAAGGCATCGGTTTTGTGGGGGAAGTCAGCAATGTGAATATCAAGATTTTGGACACCCTCGCTAGCAATGGCTATATTCCGGTAGTATCTAGCGTCGCCGCAGATGAGACGGGGCAAGCTTATAACATTAACGCCGATACTGTAGCTGGGGAAATCGCTGCTGCATTAGGGGCAGAAAAGTTAATTTTACTGACCGACACCAGTGGAATTTTAAAAGATTACAAAGACCAATCTACTTTAATTCCGAAAGTAGATATCCGCGAAGCCCGCGAACTGATTGCCGATGGTATAGTTAGCGGTGGGATGATTCCCAAAGTGAGTTGTTGTGTGCGATCGCTTGCTCAAGGAGTTCGTGCAGCACACATCATTGATGGTCGCATTCCCCACGCCCTATTACTAGAAATCTTTACTGATGTTGGGATTGGGACAATGATTCTCGGTTCGCAGTTTACGTCGTAGAGGCAGGGGAGGCTGGGAAAATAATTTGTAACTGTAATTTTGGGTAAATTAAAACTCGTTTTTTACTTGTGGACAAGTCTTTGATATTCACCTCCCCTGCCCCTCTGCTTCCTAGCGGGGATAGGTAATAATAACTCGCGATCGCCCACCGCTAAATGGTGTACGACGCCATGAATTATTGATAATCACCGGATTAACTAGGGTTGAATCTCGAATTGTCGGATTAATCAGGGTGGAATTTCTGATGTTTTGCCTTACCTGGGGATAGGAATAATCGCGGTAATGATTGCGTTGTATCATTAGTCCCGTTGTTGGGTCTACAGGCATAGGCGTGGGAATCGGACTACCATAAATAAAGGAACCCACAGAAGGCGACGATCGCCTGACTCCATAACCACCATCAGTCCCGAACGCACGCTGGGCGGAAGCTGGAGCAATGGTTACACCGATCACTGCTAAAGTCATACCTGCTAAGAGCCAATTCAGTTGCGAATGCTTGATTTTCAACATAATTTTGCTCACTTGCATTTGATACCGGAATTTTTAATCAGAAAATAGTCGCAGCTACTTACTTAAAATTTTAGAAGTTTATCCACTTTCAGATTGCCAGCTTTTGAAAAGATTCCAAAAAGATTGCTGGCATTGGCAAAATGAAAATAGTGCTAATTTTTGTATAAGACGTGAGTACAGAAAGTTTAGAAATTGCTAAAACCCGCTACCAGGCTGGGAAAGTTGCCTTTGAGAATGGGCAATACCGTGAAGCCGTAGAAAATTTAGAAAAGGCCAGCGCTCTGTTAGCTCGTAATTCTCGCCTTGGGGGCGAAGTAGAAATTCATCTAGTGACAGCTTATGAAGCGGCTGGACGCACGGATGATGCGATCGCTCTTTGTGAAAGACTCAAACGCCACGCCCATTTTGAAATTAGCAAACAAGCGCGGCAGATGCTTTATATCTTAAAAGCACCAAAGCTGAAAAGACCCAGCGAATGGATGACTGAAATCCCCGATTTGGGTGCATTAGCCGATAATGAACTCAAAATTTCTGTACCTGCTAAGTCTCCAAAATCTTCTGGGGAGCAAAAGCCTAAACCTGCCGAGCCAGAATTTGTTGACCTCAGTCAGGTCAATACCAGAGATAATCGCTTTATCTGGGTGGCACTAATCGCCATTGGTTTAACCATCTCGTACTTGGTTTGGTTGAATTTTTCAGGAACTCCTGGCTGATAACAATTTTGGATTGGGGACTGGGAAGATTTGAATGAAGATTCAGATCCAAATCTTACTCATATTTTCTTACTCAGTCCCAGAGCGATCAAAATGGTATTTCAGGAATCTCAAACAATACTAAGAAGTCAAGATTGGTTAAAAAGTTTGACTTTTGGGGAGATTTATAGTTATGAATTCTTCAATTTTCGGAAAGATTTTCTTGTGGTTAGTCAGACCATTTAGTTTTGTGTTGGCAAAGATGAAATTTATCTCACCACTGAATGGTCGAAATCGAATGAATCGGGTCTTTCCCATGCGAAATCCTATTCTGTGGCTCGTGCTATTAACATCTTTGCTACTTACTGGCTGTGTGAAGTACGATGTGGGGCTTAATTTTGACAACTCAAATAGTGGCGAACTAGTACAGCATATTAAGTTGGGAGAACGGCTAACTAGTTTTAGTGGCGATTCTGTATATGAATGGTTAAAAAGCATAGAACGCCGCGCCCGTCAACTTGATGGTAAAGCACAGCGAGTTTCCCAAGAAGAAATCATCGTCACAATTCCTTTTAGCAGTGGTAGGGAATTGCAAGAGAAGTTCAACGAATTCTTTAACTCCCATACAAATCAACCCTCTGAGTCTGTGCAGAGCGAATCTGACTCAGAACTGCCGAAAATTGAATCAAACGTCCTCTTGGAGCAGAATAATTTTTTACTTTTAGTCCGAAATCGGTTAATTTATGATTTGGATTTGCGATCGCTCTCTCTAATTGCCAGCAAAGGTAATGTTCTGGCGAATGCTGGTTCAATTCTCGATTTGGAATTTAGCTTGAAGACCCCTTGGGGAGCCAAAAATATTCAACTAACTGAAACTGCAATTGAGCCAGAAAAAAATGGTAATCAACTAGTGTGGAAACTCCAACCTGGTGAGCTAAATCACATAGAAGCAGTTTTCTGGCTTCCTAGCCCTCTTGGAATTGGTGGGTTGTTAATTATCCTGTTTGTCTCAGGAGGATTGTACTTGAGATACAATTTCATGCCAGATCCTAGAATTCAGTTTCCTCCGAAAGCAGCAGCCATCCAGGAACAGTAGACTATTCATTTGTTCAATATTGTTAGTTAAGCCGATGGAAAATGCATCGGCTTTTTTACCTTTTCCCCAGCTTTTTGTAAAAATGAGTCATAGCGAATTAGCCAAAGAAATTGTTCGTGTTTCCTATTTAAAAGGCGAGTTTCGGTTACGTTCTGGTCAGATATCTGACCATTACTTTGATAAATATCAGTTTGAATCTAATCCTTTGTTACTGAAGCAGTTAGCTAAAGAAATGGTAAAAAAGATTCCACCAGACACGGAAATTCTAGCCGGACTGGAATTAGGGGGAGTTCCTTTAGCAACAGCAATTTCATTAGAAGTTGAATTACCAGTTGTCTTTGTTCGGAAGACAAAAAAAGAATATGGTACTGAGAAGCTAGCAGAAGGAATTGATATCCAAGGGAAAAAATTGTGTATCATTGAAGACGTAATTACAACAGGTGGTCAGGTTGTAAAAAGTACCGAAACGCTGCGTAATGAGGGAGCGATCGTGGACTTCGTACTCTGCGTAATCTGGCGCGGAAGAACGGAAGACAATAGTCTTGAAAAAGCTGGTATTCAAAAACTTCCTCTATTTGATATGGAGGAGCTTTCAGTGTGGATGGAACTGCCTTGAAGTCCGCAATGCAAATATCTTGGACAATAACCCTAAAAATACTTAGGTTTGAGATAAGACTTGTGTAATTTAGGGTTAAACATTAATATTGCTATGTTCTCGTTGTTCGCTGCCATACCAACGTTCAGCAAGTCCATTGAGTTGATGAAGGATTTCAACGAGTTCCTGTCCGCGTTCTGTAAGACCGTAAGTGACTTGAGGTGGGATAGTTGGTTCATACTGGCGATAAATAATTTCTGCTGCCTCAAGCATTCTCAGTCTTTCCGTTAGAACTTTGGTAGAAATGCCCTCTACTTGGCGTTTCAATGCACCAAAGCGAGTAGGCCCACTATTACACAACACCCACAGTATATACATTGTCCAGGGCCCTGATAATAAGGACATCAAAATATTTATTGGGCAAGCATCAGGATTTTTAGAAGCAGACATCGATAAGTTAGCCAAAATTATCCAATAGTTACTTTATGGTAACTACTTTACTTTAGTAACTAGTTACTTTTAGTATCTAATGTAATGCTTTGAAATAGAGACTCAAAAAAAGTAAAAGCAGTAAATCCTAGTTAATCAGGAGATATTTTGTGGTAAATATTCTACATATTGATTCCAGCCCCCGTGGTGAACGATCGCACTCTAGAGAATTATCTAAGGAATTCGTCAGTGCTTGGAAAGCAGCGCATCCTGAAGATGCGATCGCTTATCGAGATTTAGGGCATTACCCAGTTCCTCACGTTGATGAAGCTTGGATTGCAGCGGCATTTTCACCACCAGAAACCCATACCCCAGAATTAACTGAGGCACTTAGGATTTCTGACGAACTGGTTGATGAGTTTTTGGCAGCCGATCGCTACGTCTTTGGAGTGCCAATGTACAACTTCAATATACCTTCCACTTTTAAGGCTTACATCGACCAAATTGTTCGCATTAATCGGACTGTTGCAATAGAAGCTCAAGGTTTTAAAGGGTTAGTCGAGGGCAAAAAAGCGGTTATCATTACCGCTCGCGGTGGTGACTTTAGCGCGACATCTCCTTTCCTTGCTTATGACTTCCAAGAACCCTACCTGCGGGCAATTTTCGGCTTTATTGGGCTTACAGATATTCAATTTATTAACGCTAACAGCCTGAATGAGGGTGATGCCCGTACCCAATCTCTATCAGAAGCAAGACAAGCAATTCAAGATGCGATCGCCCAGTGGTAATGTGATGCGGGGCATTGAGCATGGGGCATTGGGCATTGGTTATAGATTCTTCTTCCCCTGCTCCCCCTGCTCCCTGCCCCCTGCCCCCTGCCCCTTCTTCAGGGTGACAATCGCTCAATTTTCCAAGTGCTATTATCTAAACGGCTATAGAGTAAGCGATCGTGCAGACGGCTAGGGCGTCCTTGCCAAAATTCAATTTCTGTAGGGATCACTCGTAAGCCTCCCCAATGAGGCGGTCGAGGAATCTCCTGATTTTCATATTTGCTCTGGAATTCCTGCACGCGTTGCTCAAGAACTTCTCGGCTTTCTATCACCTCGCTTTGATTAGATACCCACGCACCCAAGCGACTTTTGGCAGGGCGACTTTCAAAATACTGATCAGATTCAGTTTCGGAAACTTTCTCCACATACCCCGAAATTCTGACTTGACGTTCCAGTTCTGCCCACCAAAAGACTAAAGCCGCCTGGGGATTTTCAGCCAGTTGTTGTGCTTTGTGGCTGTTGTAGTTTGTGAAGAAGGCAAAGCCCCGTTCATCAAAATCCTTGAGCAGCACCATTCTGGCTGAGGGCTTACCGTCTGGTGTGGCTGTAGCAATAGTCATGGCATTGGGTTCGGGGAGTTGTGCTGCTAGTGCCTGATCGAACCATTTTTTAAATTGGATAAAAGGATTAAGTTCTACTTCAAGTTCGCTTAAACCTTCCAAGGTGTAGTCTTTGCGAAGGTCAGCTACCGTTTTGTCCATTGTGATTTGTTTCCTTGCTATCAGATACGCTTATATATATCTTTGTCAAAAATATCTATGATGATAATCAGTGCCATCAAGAATTTTACAAATTCTCTGAATAAATATCTAAAATAGGTTGCGTCAAATGCGCCGTTCAGCCTCCCTTCAACGCTTGTTAATTTATGGTCTGAGCGGTCCCATTATCGCTCTTAATGTCTGGTTGCTGTCTGTGCTTTTTCGCTATTTCCAGCATCCTCTTACTGTATTGAGCATTGCGACGATTTTGGCCTTTCTCTTAAATTACCCGGTTAAGTTCTTTGAACGTGCTCAGATCACCCGCACTCAGGCGGTGATCATAGTTTTACTGGCAACATTAACCCTGCTTGGGATTTTGGGCGTCACCCTAGTACCGTTGATTATTGACCAAACAATTCAACTGTTAAATAAGATCCCTGATTGGTTAACCGCCAGTCAAGCAAACCTAGAGCAGTTTGAGATGTTGGCAAAACAACGACGTTTGCCAATCGATCTGAGGGTTGTGAGCAGTCAAATCAATGCCAACATTCAGAATGTGGTGCAACAGCTAGCTTCTGGGGCAGTGGGATTTGCTGGCACACTACTGTCAGGATTACTTGACGTAGTATTAGTTATCGTGCTTGCATTTTATATGCTTTTATATGGCGATCGCGTCTGGCATGGTCTGATCAATCTTTTGCCCTCTAACATTGGAGATCCCCTTAGCGCATCCTTGCGCCTAAATTTTCAAAACTTCTTCCTCAGCCAGTTGTTACTAGGATTGTTCATGGTGCTAACCCTGACGCCAATTTTCTTAGTGATGAAGGTGCCTTTTGCCCTGTTGTTTGCCATATTGATCGGTATCTCAGAACTCATTCCCTTTATTGGGGCGTCTCTGGGTATTGGTCTGGTGACGATTTTAGTGCTGCTGCAAAATTGGTGGTTAGCAGTTCAAGTTGCCATAGCGGCGATTCTCATGCAGCAGCTTAAAGATAACCTGTTAGCTCCCAGGTTACTCGGCAATTTTATCGGACTGAATCCCATCTGGATTTTTGTAGCTATTTTGATGGGATTTGAGATTGCTGGTTTGTTGGGGACACTTGTTGCTGTTCCAATTGCTGGTACTATTAAGGGCACTTTCGATGCTATTAAGAGCGGCAAGCCGAGTGATTTTGTCTCAACTGTCACTATTGCCCATGATCCGCCTCCTGATTAAGAGGGCAGGTGAGACAAGGGGACAAGGGGGACAAGGGGACAAGGGGACAAGGGAGAATTATTGAACAAGTTTCTCCCTTGTCTTCTCTCTTTTCCTTGTCTACCTTGTCTCTTCTCCATGTCGAATGCCCAACTCAAAAGTTGCACAATCTAATATCACAATTCACAATGGTGATCGATTACAAATTTTAGAGGATACTGCCAGCAGGCAATTTCTGAATAAAAGAAGCGCAAGCGAATATATACAGTAAACGCTTTGCCAATAGTCAATTAGTTGAGTGTTGAATTTACAGTCTTTTGATTCTGATTAATTAACTTAGAACCTGTTGATGGAAGCTTCCGAGCTGTTAGAAACAATCACATTTTTGATTTATCAAGCCGAGCAGGGGGAAATTGATCCTTGGGATGTCCAAGTGATTGAGGTGATTGACCGCTATTTAGAACTGATGGCACCTGGGGCAATAACAAGAGGCTATGAAGCGGACTTGTCTCAATCTGGACAGGCATTTTTATCAGCATCAATGCTGGTATTGTTCAAAGCCAATACCTTGATGCAATTGTCAACAATAGGAGATGCACAAGATGGTTTAGAAGATGATGCCCTGTTGGAAGGTGAAGACGGTGTATTACATCAGGGTCATCGTCTACCATTAGAACGGCAATTGCGTCGTCGTCCAGCGGCAATGCCGCCACCAAAGCGCCGGGTGACTCTGCAAGAGTTAATCGAGCAATTGCAGATTATGGCTAACCAACTGAAGTTGGTAGAAAAAGTTAGCAAACCTATCCGTCCCAGGCGTCAACCTAGCGTCCAAAGTATGCGGGAGGCGCTGGAGTTAGCTCACCAGGAAAATCTGACAGAAGTCGCTGGGGAACTAGAGCAGGTGTTGAAATTGTCGACAAGAGAGTTAAGTTTAGAACAAAATTGGGTGAATTTAGAACAACTTGTAGAATTGTGGACTAAGACAAAGCTTTTCAAGCAAAGTGGGTCTGGACATGAGTCTGAACACAGTAACCTAGTTAGCGTTTTCTGGGCACTACTATTACTCTCGGCTCAATCGAAAGTAGAGCTATTTCAAGAGGACTTTTATCATGAAATTAAAATTCGCTTAATTAGAGATTCAGCTAATATCGGCAAACCTTTTGAGAATCCGATGAACTAAGTCCGTAAATTCGTGGCGAATTGAGAGTTTAAGTTTAAACGCAGAGGGGAGGCAGCGCGTTGCGGGGGTTTCCACGGCACTCGCTCATGGGGAGAACCCCCAAGACCGCGCTGCCTCACCGTTGTAACGGCTGCCGTCGTGCAAAGTATAGCGCAGAGTTTTTTGAGTCCATTCGCTATTAGAAAAATAGGAATTTATTTATGGGGTTTTCCTCCTAGCTTTCAGCATAGCTGCTTCCTACATTGTCATAGATTTTTGATTCAGCCCCAAAATCCGAGTAAATTGAAAAGATAAGCGATCGCTTGTCATCTAAGTATACCGATGGTTGTAATAACCACTAAATTCCTGTTATCCCTATTCTGGGGGATGACTTAGAGCAGAAATAAAAACTGATGATTAAGTATCACTCGATGAAAGTAAACTGGCTTGTGGTTGAGGAATAAATTTTTATGAAAGCGATGATTCTCGCGGCTGGCAAGGGTACTCGCGTGCGTCCGATTACGTACACTATGCCCAAGCCGATGATGCCCATCCTGCAAAAGCCAGTGATGGAGTTCTTGCTGGAACTGTTACGCCATCATGGATTTGACCAGATTCTAGTCAATGTTAGTCATTTGGCTGAGGAAATAGAAAACTATTTCCGTGATGGTCAGCGTTTTGGGGTGCAGATTGCCTATTCGTTTGAAGGAAAAATTGATGACGACGGTAAACTGGTAGGCGAAGCGATAGGTTCAGCTGGAGGGATGCGGCGCATCCAAGACTTCTCACCGTTTTTTGATGATACCTTTGTGGTTTTGTGCGGTGATGCTTTAATTGACTTGGATTTAACTGCGGCTGTTAAATGGCATAAATCCAAAGGAGCGATCGCTACTATTATTACAAAATCTGTCCCCAAGGAAGAAGTTTCTAGCTATGGTGTAGTTGTGACTGATGAAGAGGGTCGTGTCAAAGCTTTCCAAGAAAAACCTTCAACTGAAGAAGCCCTCAGCACCAACATCAACACAGGTATTTATATCTTTGAGCCAGAAGTTTTTGATTATATCCCCTCTGGCGTGGAATATGACATTGGTAGCCAATTGTTTCCCAAATTAGTAGAAATCAAAGCTCCCTTTTACGCCATTCCTATGGACTTTGAATGGGTAGATATTGGTAAAGTCCCAGACTATTGGCGGGCGATTCGCGGTGTGCTACTGGGTGAAATCAAAAATGTGCAAATTCCTGGTCATGAAGTCGCCCCCGGTATCTACACTGGCTTAAATGTCGCCGTAAATTGGGACAAAGTAGATATCACAGGCCCCGTTTACATTGGCGGTATGACGAGAATCGAAGACGGAGCTAAAATTGTCGGACCAGCAATGATTGGCCCCAATTGTTGGATTTGTAGTGGCGCAACAGTAGAAAACAGTGTGATTTTTGAATGGTCGCGGCTGGGTCCTGGAGTCCGGTTAGTCGATAAGCTGGTATTTGGACGTTATTGCGTAGATAAAACTGGCGCTGCGATCGATGTTCAAGCTGCTGCTTTAGACTGGCTGATTACTGATGCTCGTCAGACACCACCATCACATACCCCTGTTGAGCGACAAGCGATAGAGGAATTGTTGGGGACGAACGTAAATTAGGGGACAGGGAATAGGGAATAGGGTATAGGATATAGGGAACAAATCTGTAACCTATACCCTGTAACCTTTACCCTAACTATTTAAGTACGTATATCTTCTCAGACTCTGCTCGTAGGTTTGCAGTAGTCGTTGAGATTCTGCTAGGGTGATGCGATTTTCTTCTAATGCTTTCTCGCAGCGCTGGCGAATGTTTTCCACCATATCTTCGGAGTCATACTGGACGTAGCTAACTACTTCGCTCATGGTGTCACCTTTGACAATGTGTTCAATTTGGTAGCCTTTGGGGGTTAATTGGATGTGAACAGCGTTGGTGTCGCCAAACAGGTTGTGCAAATTGCCCATGATTTCCTGGTAAGCTCCATTCAAGAACATTCCCAAATAATAGGGTTGTCCGGGCTTATGGGTGTGTAGTTCTAAAACCGACTTGACATCGCGCAGGTCAATAAATCGGTCGATTTTGCCATCACTGTCGCAGGTGAGGTCTGCCAAAATTCCCCGCCGCGTTGGTTCTTCATCTAAGCGGTGGATTGGCATGATCGGAAATAGTTGATCGATCGCCCAGCAATCTGGTGCTGATTGGAACACTGACATATTCACGTAGTAGATGGAAGCCATGATTTTTTCTAGGTCTTCCAGTTCATCGGGTACGTATTCTTGCTGTCTAGTGATGGTAAGAATTTTTTGGCAACAAGCCCAGTAGAGGCGTTCGGCCTTAGCTCGTTCTCTGAGGCGTAAAATTCCTAAGTTGAAGCGGCTGATGGCTTCTTCTTTGAATTGTGCAGCGTCATGGTAGAACTCCTGATAATTCTCTTTGTTGATGGATTGGTAAGTTTCCCAAAGATAATTAATAATCGGGGATTCTCCCTCTTGTGGAGGTTCTGGGTTGTCGAGAGGGACATCACTAGTACTGAGAACATCAAAAATCAGCACCGACTGATGGGAAGCGATCGCTCGTCCACTTTCACTAATCAGTGTTGGTACGGAAATCTGCCGCTCTGCACAGGTATCTTTTAACTCTGCCACGATGTCGTTGGCATAGTTCTGCATGTTGTAATTTTTCGATGCATAGAAGTTGGTTTGGGAGCCATCATAATCCACACCCAAGCCACCACCAACATCAAGGTATTTCATATCCGCTCCCAGCATTGCCAATTCTACATAAATGCGGCTGGCTTCTTGGATAGCATCTTTAATTACATTAATGGCAGAGATTTGTGAGCCGATGTGGAAGTGCATCAACTGCAAAGAATCGAGCAGGTTTGCTTCCCGTAATTTGTCAACAGCCTCGATTACTTCAGGCATTGTCAAACCAAATTTAGCGCGATCGCCACTAGAGGCTCCCCAACGTCCCATGCCTTGGGTACTGAGTTTAGCACGAACACCTAATATCGGCTTAATACCTAACTGGCGATTGGCATCTATCACCAAATCAACTTCTTCAATCTGTTCTAAGACGATGATTGGTGTTTGCCCTAGTCTTTGGGCTAACATCGCCGTTTCGATGTATTCTCGGTCTTTGTAACCGTTGCAAACTAACAATGCTCCTGGTGTATCCAACACAGCTAGAGCAATCATTAATTCTGGCTTGGAACCGGCTTCTAAACCAAACTGATGGGGTTTGCCAAATTTCACTAAATCCTCAATCAAATGCCGTTCTTGATTGCATTTGACGGGAAACACGCCACGGTAGACACCAGGGTAATTGTAGCGAGCGATCGCTTTGGCAAAACAAGCATTCAACCGCTCAATCCGGTCTTCCAAAATATCGGAAAAGCGAATCAACATGGGAAGTCCCAAGTTGCGCTGTTTCATGGAGTTGACCAATTCAAACAAGTCAAGAGATCCCCCGCGATCGCCCTTGGGTGACACGGTAACGTGACCAGCAGCGCTAATGGAAAAATAAGGTTGTCCCCATCCTTCAATACGGTACAAGGCTTCGCTATCCTCAATTTTCCAGGAGCGAGGTAAATCTCCTGTGGTAGGACTCGGTGGTAAAAGTTTTTTGTGCTTATGATTTTTCACTTCTTTTTGTCCATTGGACGGTACTTGTACCACCTCGTCAGATGTAGCAGTTGACTCAACACCCATTTCTTCTTGACCTCTGTTTTTCACCCACGAGTTAACAATTTAGCGCATTCATCTGGGAACGTATATGCACCTAAAGATAATTTCTGAGATAAACTCTGATTGGTCAAGAGTCGTATGTCATTAGTCATTAGTCATTAGTCATTAGTCATTGGTCATTAGTGGAAAACCCTTGGATTCAAGACAAAAGACGACAAAGGACAAATGACAAATGACTAGATAAAAACTTTATTAAGCTTTGGGAGATAGCAATGGAGCGTACATTTTTAGCAATTAAGCCTGATGGAGTCCAACGGGGATTAGTGGGGGAAATTATCCGTCGCTTTGAAACCAAGGGTTTTACTCTAGTTGGTTTAAAGTTACTGAAAGTCAGCCGGGAATTGGCTGAACAACACTATGGTGTTCATCGAGAACGTCCCTTTTTTGGTGGTCTAGTCGAATTTATCACTTCTAGCCCAGTGGTGGCGATGGTATGGGAAGGTGATGGCGTTATTGCATCTGCCAGAAAGATTATTGGTGCGACAAACCCTTTAACAGCAGAGCCAGGAACGATTCGCGGCGATTTTGGACTGAATATTGGTCGCAATTTAATCCACGGTTCTGATGCTCCAGAAACCGCGCAACAAGAAGTAGCCTTATGGTTTAAGGATGAAGAATTGGTCAGTTGGCAACCACACTTAACGCCTTGGTTGCACGAGTAAGACATTAGGGGAGAGGTTACAGGTGACAGGTTACAGGGTATAGGGAATAATCTGTACCTGTACCTGTACCCTGTACCCTATTCCCTCTCCCCTCTTCTTATTTAGAGACTTCGCTCTTTTCCGGTTCTACTTGGGGTAATTCAGTACTAACGCGCTTAGAAAATCCCCAACCTAAAATCAGGAAGATGGCAGCAATCATGATCCATTCTGGTGGAACTAAACTATCGTTGACCACTTTCAACAACAAGCGTAAACCCACCAAGGCTACAGTTACATAGCCTGCGTCTTCTAGGTTTTCATATTCGTCTAGCCAACGGATAAACAATCCCGCCATGAATCGCAGCGTAATAATACCAATTGTTGCACCCGTTAGCACTAGCCATTTTTCTTGAGAAACTGCGATCGCAGTTGTCACGCTATCCAAAGAAAATGCCAAATCTGTAAATGCAATTACGGGTATGGCTTGCAACAACGAAGTAAAACGCGGTCCGTGATGGTGATCGTCCTTCGATTCTTCCGAGGTAAAGTGTTGGAATACCAACCACAGCAAATAAGTAGCGCCCAATAATTCAAATTGCCAGAATTGTTGTACCCAAGTGGCAGTAAGAATCAGGGAGATTCGCAGCACATAAGCAACGACTAAACCAAAGTTCAAAGCTTTACGCTCAAGTTCTTTGTCTTCCAGCCCCCTAGCGATCGCAGCGAGAGCGATGGCATTGTCGGCAGATAATAGCGCCTCTAAAAGCACCAGGATTACCAGAACTATAAGGGCTTCAAGGCTGAAATGAAAATCGAGGTAATCAAAAATTCGGTCTAGCATTCCGGGTTTCTCAAGCAGAAAAATTAAAATTTGACAAGAAGAGAGATTTGCATATTAAAAAGCGCAATAAATTGCCACTCTAATTCAGCTTAACGCGCTTGTGGTGCATTTTGAAGAGGGTTGAGTGTGTGCGATCGCAGTGGGACTGGGGTAATTTGCGTATAAGTCAATACACCAAAAGTTTTAACATCTAGCTTAGTGCGATCGCAATGGACTGCTGTTAGTTCGCATCTAAAATTAGAAGATGAGAACAAAAATATGGTAGTAACTTATGAATATTTCCTTAACAACCGAGCTTGAGCAGTTTATTCAAGGTCAAGTTGCAAGCGGGAAGTACACCTCAAATGAGGAAGTGATTCTTGCTGGTATTAGGCTGTTAGAAGAACGGGAACGTATTTACAAGGGTCGGTTTGAGGAACTGCAAAGAGAAATTGCGATCGGGGTTGAGCAACTCGATCGGGGAGAACGACTCGACGGTAGAGAAGTAATCGAGCAACTGCGTCAAAAAAACCAAGCTTTGAGAAAGACTCAGGCACAATAATAAGTTTATATTTTCTATCGCCTCAAGCTGCCCAAGATTTACAAGAAATTAACGATTACTTGTTTGCTGGAAATCTAGATTCCTCAGATAGGTTGCTCACACTCATTAATCAAAAGTTGGATACTTTGGCACAGTTTCCCAGTATGGGACGCAGACGAACGGTTATCACTCTTTTGAGCTTGAAGATTTTCTAGATTTTGCCGAACAGTAACCGTATTGGGATGATTTACCCCAAACACCTGCTGACGAATTTCTAAAGCTTGCAGAAACAGAGGTTCAGCTTGGTCATAGCGTCCTTGAGAATCATAAGCAGATGTTTACATTCCAGAGAGTTAAAGGCTAATCCTGTTTCTCTGCTTAAAGTCGGGTGTACTTTTTAAAGGAACAGTTTCAACCTGAATAACAATTGCTTCAGCATTGATAATAAAATATTTCATCTTTGTAAGAAATACTTAAACCTTTCTTATAAATGCTTCAATCTGAGTAACAATTGCTTCAACATTGATAATAAAATATTTAATCTTTGCAAGAAATGCTTAAACCTTTCTTATAAATGCTTTAACGTGAGTAACAATTGTTTTAACATTGATAAAAAAATAGTTAATCTTTGTAAGAAATACTTAAACCTTTCTTATAAATGCTTTAACGTGAGTAACAATTGTTTGAACATTGGCAATAAAAAATTGAAGGTTTGCAACAAATACTTAGGGTATGTGCAATTAAGATACCTCACCTTGATTTGATTATATAAAATTTTTCCCTCTCCTTAGTAACGCTATGGTGTACACACAAGTCTGAAGTAGCTGATTAACCAGGGTTTTACCCCACCCTAACCCTCCCCGTATGTATTGGGGAGGGAACTGGATTTCCGGCTTCCTCCCAATTCATCGGGGGGATTGAGGGGGGTAATTTGACTTGTTTAACCGTAGCCTCAGTAACAAGAGGGATGTCTGATAGGACAGGGTGAGTTTTTTTACTGTAAAATCAAACAGCGATCGCTCTTTTAAATGCTGTCTTATAGTAAAAATTAATAAAATCATGCGATCGCTACCATTATCTTTTAGTAGCTCAACATTACCATTGCGAATTCGATACTTTAAGGGCAATTGAATTTACCACTACTCAACTAAAAATCTCACAAAATCTCTGCTAACTTTCCCACCAAAGTGTTTGCCAAATCCAAGAACCTAATTTCATTTGTATCAATACTATTTCCTTCACCAGCTAATAAGTTTCTCACAGCAGATAACCTGTCATCTGTTTCAGAAATTCTCCAAGCTTCATCTAAGTTTACTGCAAAATCAAACAGCGATCGCTCGCCTAAATGCTCTCTTATCCTAACAGCTACACTATCATTACTTACCAGAAATTCTTTAATAGTATCTAATTGAAAATTACCTAATATTTCATCATGTCCCCACGTTTCTAGCCAGTCTCCCTCCACATCCTCAACGTAAATATTGACAAAATCAACCCCATAAGTTAGCCAGTTCTGCTGCATTTGTCGCGCCGTCGCTAAAGCTTCAGCAAATGTATCTACTTGATTGTTGCAGTGAGTTTCTCTTTTATTAGCCATAGAAGCTGTAATTAGCACGTAAGTATGTAGGCTAGACACAAATCTGAAATATCAAATTCCTGAAAGTTCACGAAAATTTTAAATATTTGCCACCAGAAAGGTAATCACTGTTATACAGGGCCACGTTGACTAACTGGTTAACAAAATTAGTATCCTTGGGATTGTAACTTAAGAACAATCCTCTCTCTATTTCCCACGATCGCAGTGTATTTTGCCAAGCTTCGTACTTTTGGTGATTGAGTTCTTCAGAAACACTGGTAATTTGAATGCACAGTGGTTGATTGTTACGACTAACAATTAAATCTGTTGCCATTGAAAGGTCGGCAATATAACGCTGCCAAAAACTACCTTCTCGCTGAACTATATCTTGAGCTATTGATCTAATGATATCATTATCAACCTGATTAAATTCGCCTGCCATCAATTTTTGCTTCCAAATATAAAACTTGGAGTCACTTGCATTAAACCATCGGGGAAAGAGATAACCATACCAATATCTTTCAATTGGCGTCATCATCTCGAATTTTGCTTTTTGTTCATCTTCTGAAGGTAAGGATTTAATCATCAGCCATATTGTCGAATCCGTAATCACCTCTAGCAGAAAGGCGATGACAAAAGGTTTTGCAGTCAGGGAACCTGGCTTGATGTTTTTTACCCAACGATTGATTTCATCTAATCTTCTCGCTAAATTATGATCTATCGAGGAGGCTTGCTCGATAAGGGACTTTAGCTTATCCTTAATTTCTTGTGCTTGCAATCGATGCCCTACTTTCAGAAGATTACGCTTTTTTTACACATTGATAACTAGATTTTAACTTGAAAATGTATTTAGTTAATTTTCTGATGTAATTAAATATTCTCTAGGTCGATGCCCTGTATACGTAAAGCCTCCCGCAGTCGAGCAATTTCTTGCTCTGCTTATTGGGCGCGTTCTTCTGCCTGTTCGGCACGTAAACATTCTTGTTCAGCCAATTCTTCTGATGATAGTATCAATTGATTTTCAGTAGTGAAGAATCTTAATTTACCTTCATAAACTCCTAAATAAAGTTCTAACTGCTGACTCCACAAACGTCCATCAGTGGTTACTTGGATTTCTTGATACTTACCATCAACTAAATGAAATCCCTGAAGTTCCATTGTTACAGGATAAAACCATAAATAATCTGGTGTACGGAAGGTATCTTGGTAAACTTGTTTTTTTAAACCTTTATCAACTGTTGCCGTTGATCTTGACAAAATTTCCACAGTAAACTTGTTTTTTTAAACCTTTATCAACTGTTGCCGTTGAGCTTGACAAAATTTCCACAATCAAGTTGGGATATTTGCCGTCTTGTTGCCAAACTACCCAACTCTTACGGTCTTTTTTCTGAGTTCCCAAAACTACAAAAAACTCTGGACCACGGAAGCTTTCTGGTTTTTTTTGGTTAGGACTGTAGTAAATTGTCAAATTGCCAGAAGCATAAAAATCTTGCCTATCTCGCCACCACAATTTAAGGATGCGAATCAGCAAATCGATTTGGTCGCGGTGTAGGTCACTTTCCAAGGATGGTTCGTCACTCAGTATATCACCAGGAGAAAAAATAACTTCGTCTTTTGAAATACCATCAGAGATGATTTCTAGAGTAGCAGGTTCAGACATCAGCGATCGCCCCGCAATTATACGTTAATTTTACTGAAAATTTGGTAACTTACAAATGCCTTTGAAAACTTGCAATAATTCAATTGCATCTGAAGATTGAATCAAATTTAATAATGGCATTAACTCATAAGTTGACTGGTTGTCATGTCTTAAATAAACAAATTGATAAAGCTGTCCATTAGTTACCAAACCCCAAACTGATGGTTGTTGATCTAAACTTTTAAAAGCATAAGTGAGTAATTGAGGTAAACCCTCAATCACATTGACCGAACTATTTTTTGTTTCAATCACTAGAAGCCAAAATGGCGGCGCAATATTACTTTGAGGCAGGGCTATTTCATTCTAAATGTAGACGCAATATGGTAAGATGCAGCGCCAGTTCTACTTCAAGCATCTATTACCGTGTCTGAAATCGAAATTATCAAAGCTTTTGCAGGTCTAAAAGACCCCCGTCGCCGCGCCGGACAGAGACATAATCTACCATTATCTTTGGCACTTTTCACATTGGCGATCGCAGCAGGGAACAAAGGATTTTTAGCAATTGGAGACTGGATTTCAAGCTACCGTGAGCCGTTGATTGAACTTTTTCAACCGCCAAAAAATAGACTACCATCTTATAGCACTGTACGTCGTGCCTTATTACACGTAGATTACAAAGATTATTCCGTATGTCTGAGCAAATTCTTTAATGTACAACCAAAGACTGGAGAAACTGTTGGGTTAGATGGTAAAGTCCTCAAAGGTTCATATCAGATTGAAAATGATAACCCTAACTCGGATTCGCATCCAGCGATTATGTTAGTTAGTTCTTATATTGTTGAGCGAGGCTTAATTTTAGAGCCATTTCAAGTTGATGCAAAAACTAATGATATTATTGCTTTACCTGAGTTGATTTCCAAACTGGCTCTCAATGGAGTTATCTTTGCAATTGAAGCTATTAATACTCAAAAAAAACTTGTGAGTTGATTATAAATAGTGGGAATGATTATATTGCCGCCTTAAAAGGCAATCAGCTTAACTTATTCAAAGATGTCAAAACAAATTTCACACCAGAATTGGCTTATGAGCAGATAAATAAAGGGCATGGTCGAATCGAAAAGCGTCATGTCAGTATTTGTAAAAATCTCGATGGTATTCGTCCTTGGCCTGGACTTACCACTTTGATTAAAGTCAAATCAGAGCGTCAGGTTTTCACACACAATGTGATTGAAGTAACTAATGAAACCCGTTATTATATTTCATCTTTAAGTGAAACGGCGCAAGCCTTTGCTGAACGTATCAGAGGATATTGGGGTGTTGAGAATAAAGTCCACTATGTTCGAGACGTTACTCAAGGCGAAGATAAATCTAGAATTCGCACTACTCCTCTTACTCAAATTTTTGCGCTTGCTCGCAATTTTTCACTTAATTTATATCGCAGTAATATGTTTGAAAATATGGCACAAGCTCAACGTTTATGTTCTTTTGGACTAGACACACTCAAGCAGCTTTTTAGAATGAAATAGCCCTGGTTTTAGAGCATCCCGAATTGCCATTACACAACAATCCTGCCGAGTTGGCTGCTAGGACTATGGTGCAGCGACGCAATATTAGCTATGCTACTCAAACTCCACAAGGTACAAAAGCGTGGGATATTTTTATGTCCCTTGTTGACACTACCCGTAAATTGGGTATCAGCTTTTTTCAATACATGCGTGACCGGATTTCTCGAATTGGAAATATTCCGTCTTTAGCAACCATTATTCGGGAGAAATCTTCTTTTAATCTATTTGGTGGGTCGTGGATGCCAGAATAATTTTCTACCCCGAACTATTGAGGGGATACTTGTAAAACGTCTTTAAATTTCTTGATCGCTTGCTTTTGCTAGATGAAAATGAATGTAAACTAAATAACTCGGCAATTTTTACCTAGCTTAACGAAAATCTAAACCCTGCATAGCACAACTGGGCTAAGAATAGTTTTTAGTAACAATAGCGATCGCACTCATAACTAACTATGTCTGAACCAAATATCGAATCAATCCTCCAAGAGCACCGCCTCTTCCATCCTCCCTCGGAATTCTCGCAGAATGCCCATATCAAAAGCCTGGAAGACTATCAGCGTCTCTACGACAAAGCCAAAGCCGATCCGCAGCAATTTTGGGCAGATTTGGCTGGAACAGAATTAGAATGGTTTCAAAAATGGGATACAGTATTAGACTGGCAACCACCTTTTGCTAAGTGGTTCGTTGGTGGTAAGATGAATATTTCTTACAACTGCCTTGACAGACATCTCACTACCTGGCGCAAAAATAAAGCAGCACTGATTTGGGAAGGAGAACCAGGTGATTCCCGTACTCTTACTTACGCCCAACTGCACCGGGAAGTTTGCCAGTTCGCCAATGTATTGAAGCAACTGGGTGTACAAAAAGGCGATCGCGTTGGTATTTATATGCCGATGATTCCTGAAGCTGCGATCGCAATGTTAGCCTGTGCCCGAATTGGCGCACCCCATAGTGTGGTATTTGGTGGTTTTAGTGCCGAAGCTTTGCGCGATCGCTTAATTGATGCTCAAGCGAAACTGGTAATCACGGCTGATGGTGGTTGGCGCAAAGATGCGATCGTTCCTCTCAAGGCACAGGTAGATAAAGCCTTAGCTGATGGTGCTGTTCCCAGTGTAGAAAATGTCCTCGTTGTCAAGCGCACCGGACAAGAAACTTATATGCAGTTGGGGGGACGCGATCATTGGTGGCATGATTTGCAAAAGGGTGTATCAGCAGATTGTCCCGCCGAACCGATGGACAGCGAAGATATGCTGTTTGTCCTCTACACTTCTGGCAGCACGGGCAAACCGAAGGGTGTAGTGCATACAACTGCTGGTTATAATTTGTATACCCATATCACCACCAAGTGGATTTTTGACCTTCAAGACACAGATGTATATTGGTGTACCGCTGATGTTGGTTGGATTACGGGACACAGCTACATAGTCTACGGTCCGCTTTCCAACGGTGCAACCACAGTGATGTATGAAGGTGCGCCCCGTGCTTCAAATCCTGGCTGTTTTTGGGATGTAATTGAAAAATACGGCGTTAATATTTTTTATACAGCACCTACGGCAATTCGGGCATTTATTAAGATGGGAGAACAACATCCGAATGCGCGAAACTTGTCTTCGTTGCGTTTGCTGGGAACCGTCGGCGAACCGATTAACCCCGAAGCTTGGATGTGGTATCACAAAGTAATTGGTGGGGAACGTTGTCCGATTGTCGATACTTGGTGGCAAACAGAAACAGGCGGTATCATGATTACACCGCTACCAGGGGCGATTCCCACCAAACCCGGTTCCGCAACTCTTCCCTTCCCAGGAATTATTGCAGATGTCGTAGATTTAGAAGGAAACACCGTACCTAATAACGAAGGTGGTTATCTAGCAGTGCGCTATCCGTGGCCAGGAATGATGCGGACAGTCTACGGCGATCCAGAACGCTTCCGCCGTACCTACTGGGAACACATTCCACCCCAAAATGGTAACTATACTTACTTTGCTGGTGATGGCGCAAGACAAGATGAAGACGGTTACTTCTGGGTAATGGGTCGTGTGGATGACGTACTGAATGTATCTGGACACCGACTGGGTACAATGGAAGTGGAATCAGCGTTAGTTTCACATCCAGCGGTTGCAGAGGCGGCGGTAGTGGGTAAACCCGATGAACTTAAGGGTGAAGAAGTAGTTGCTTTTGTGACTTTAGAAGGCACTTATCAGGGAAGTGAGGAACTGAGTAAAGAACTCAAACTGCATGTTGTCAAAGAAATTGGTGCGATCGCACGTCCGGGAGAAATCCGCTTTACAGACTCTTTGCCCAAAACGCGATCGGGTAAGATTATGCGGCGCTTGCTGCGGAATCTAGCTGCGGGGCAAGAGGTATCTGGAGATACTTCGACATTAGAAGATCGGGGTGTGTTGGATAAGTTACGAGAAGGTGTGTAAATAATTCCCAATGGCTTAATAGGGGCGCACATATATGCGCCCTTATCGTCTTTCTTGTGATGCATTACGCGCTAACGCAGGCCAATTTATCATAAAGATTAGAACATTATTGAGGCATTCAGGGCGATGAAGGTGAAGTGCAAATCCAAATCAGCATTTGTTCAACCTATTGGCTGCATGATGCTGAGTATTATCAGTGTAATGGGGATATCACCATTAGTCTTAGCGGTTCCTGGACAAGTTTCTTTGAATTCGCCACAACAGTCTGCACAGAGACAACCACAAAAACTAGCACAAGCTTCAGGTACAGATGCACCAGAGCGATCGCAACTCCTGCAACAAGCCAATGGTTTATTTAGTCAGGGAGACTTGACAGGTGCAGAGGAAAGTTTACGCAAATTAATTAAAAAATTCCCAGAAGATGCCTTCGGACACTTTCAACTGGGAAATGTACTTTTTCGGCAAAAGAAACCAGAAGATGCAATTAGCTCTTTTCGAGAAGCCATTCGCCTCAAGCCAAAATATGCTCTAGCTTACAATGCGATCGGTATTGTTTACGCAAGCCAGAGTCGCTGGCAAGAAGCCATTACTGAATATAAAAAAGCTCTGGAAATTAATCCTAATTATGGCGAAGGGCTGACTAATTTTGCACTGGCATTGTGGCAAACAAATAAAAAAGACGAGGCGCTATCTTCTTTAGAAAAAGCTTTAAATATTTTCAAAGAACAGAATAGAGGTGAAAAAGTTAACCAAGTAGAACGAATTTTAAAAGAGATCAAAACTGCTGATGAGCCTGGTGTTTCATAAACATCATAAGAATCTCACGTAGAGACGCAAGAGTTTTTTGTCTTTGCGTGAGGATTACAATAAGAATCAGACAAACCTTCGTTAAAGCCTATGACTTCCCTATCGGCATTAACTTTACCTGACCACACCCAGTTACCAGACTCAGATGGTACATTTGTGAAAAACTGGCAAGAGCATCCGCAAAGTATCTTACTCACTGACTCGATTAAACTTGTTTTAGAGGAACTTTATCCAGATAGTCAGTATTGTATTGGACAAGATTTAGGCATCTACTGGCGATTGACAGATCCTCCTGAAAAAGGGGCTGAAGCACCAGACTGGTTTTATGTACCCAATGTACCACCGACCCTCGACGGTAAAACGCGGCGTTCTTATGTGCTATGGAAGGAGTATGTCGCACCCTTGATTGTCATTGAATTTGTCTCTGGTGATGGTTCAGAAGAACGAAACAACACACCGCCATCTCAAGGGCAAGCTGGGAATGTTGGTAAATTTTGGGTTTATGAGCAGGCAATTCGAGTACCTTATTATGGGATTTATGAAGCCGCAAAAGCTCAAGTGGAAGTTTACCACCTAGTCGATAATAGTTATCAACTGATGCAACCCAATGAACGGGGACATTACTCAATTGTTCCTATGGGTGTAGAGTTAGGAATCTGGCAAGGATTTTATCAAAATGCAGAGCTACCTTGGTTGCGGTGGTGGGATGCACAAGGAAATTTACTGCTAACGGGTGAGGAACGTGCTGTGATTGAGCGAGAAAAGGCAGAAGTTGAGCGACAAAAGCGGGAGAGAATTGTAGAGAAATTGCGATCGCTCTCTGCTGAACAACTCAACGCTTTAGGAATTGAGCCAGAAATGTTAGATTAGGAAATATTCTCATCTACTAATATTACATCTTCATATATTTCTGCGATCGCACACAGAAAATCAACGCTAGCTAAATGCACCTTTTCCCCTTTATCGTAAGGGTAAAGTACCCAATGTCCATCTTTATTGCGGCGGAAGCATTCTACACTCATTCTGTCTGGTGAAATTAGCACATATTCTTGCAATGATTCTAAGTATCGATAACTAGCAAATTTCTTTCCTCTGTCATAACCTTCTGTTGATTCAGAAAGCACTTCAATGATTAAGGAAGGATAGCACTTAAAATATTCAAATTCTTTATCTCGTGTATCGCAAGTCACCATTACATCGGGATAAAAATAGCGATTTATAGCCTCGATTTGTGCTTTCATATCTAACATATAGACACGGCAACCGCTACCCCGGAGATGGTTTCGCAGTAGGGAAAACAAGTTTCCTACTATAGTGACATGAGCATCACTTGCTCCTGCCATTGCGTATACTTGCCCATCAATATACTCGTGTTTGATTTCACTAAATTTCTCGCCTTCTAGATATTTTTGTGGAGAGATATAGTACTCACTTTGGCTAATGACCATTTTAGTACCTTAGTAGTTTTATCAAATATTTTAACCCATAGAACAAATCTAATGAGCAACAGCGCCACCAGTTGGCTTCACCTTTTTGAGGAATAAAATAGCAATCCCACTGAGTAATAGTGCAATACCAATAAAGTAGAAACAATCGTTAAAAGCCATTACAAATGCTTCCCGACGGACGAGGTTGGATATAGATGCGATCGCTTGATTTTGGGCTGTACTTAAATCTGCCCCGCGACTAACAAAATACTGTGTCATTTGGTCAATTCGCTGCTGAGTTTCTGGGTTATATAAAGATACTCCATCACCCAATCTATTCGAGTGAAATTGCTCTCTATTTGCTAATAAAGTTGCTAAAGAAGCAATTCCGATAGAACCGCCTAAATTCCGCATCATATTAAATAAACCGCTTGCCGAACCTGCTTCTTTTGGACTCAAACCAGCAGTAGCAATAGAACTAAGCGGCACCATAATTAAGGGTTGTCCCATTGCGCGCACAAATTGCGACCAGCGTAATTGATCTAATCCTGTTTCATTAGTCATTCCAGAGTTCATAAATGCACTGATGGAAAACAAAGTCACACCAAAAGCTACCATGAAACGCACGTCAATGCGTTGCATCAATTTCGGTATGAGGGGAATAATAAACAGTTGGGGAATACCAGCCCAAATTAATACTTCCCCAATTTGCAGAGCATTGTATTTTTGAATTTGGGCGAGATACAACGGTAAAATATAAATTGAACCATACAATCCTACTCCCAACGACACATTAACAACACTGGCTAAACCAAAGTTTCGCCTAGACAAAAGCCGTAAATTAATAAATGGTTGTTTCCGAGTTAATTCTATATAGAAAAATATCGCCAAAAAAATTACTGCAATCACAGTTAAGCGCACAATCAAGGCTGAACCAAACCAATCTTTGCGGCTACCTTCTTCTAAAACAACTTGTAGGGAACCTAAGCCAATAGCCATTGCAATAATTCCCCACCAGTCACCTTGTTTAAGTAAATTAATTTGGGGTTTTTCTTGCTTAATTCCGTACCAAACACCAGTCAGCATTAAAACGCCTGGAATTACATTTATATAAAAGTTGTATTCCCAACCAAAATTTTCGGTTAACCAACCTCCTAATGTTGGGCCAATTGAGGGTGCAAAAACTGCACTAAACCCAAATGCAGCCAGTCCAACTGATTGTTTTGATTGGGGTAAAGTTGTTAAGACAACTGTCATAGCAGTAGGAATTAATACTCCTCCGCTAAAACCTTGTAAGGCGCGAAAGAAAATCATGGAATTAAGATCCCATGCCCAACCACAGCATATAGAAAAGAAAATAAATAGTGCAGTATTCACTAACAGATAACGCTGCAATGAAAACACCCGTGACAACCATCCTGTTAGAGGAATTACCACAATTTCTGCTACGAGATACGCGGTAGAAATCCAAGAACCTTCTTCGAGAGTTGCCCCTAAACTAGCTTGAATATCTTGCAGCGAAGCATTAGTTATTTGAATATCTAATACCGCCATAAATGCACCAAGCATACTGGCTAATACACCAATCCAGGTTCTTAGCGGTACACGCTCTGGTGGTAAAGCAGGATTTTGCCCTTGCTGACGAATTACACCTGTATTAGCCATAACTTTGTTCCAGTTTCAAGGTTAAGTAGCAAAAAACTTTATTATTAAATCTTATACCAATATGTTCTTGCCTCTGCGTGAGCTTGAATCAGCAACGCTAAAAATTAAAAAATAATTACAATGGAAAGTTTCATTAAGATAAATCTAAAGCAGATTTAAGCGCGGTTATTTATCTTAAACTTCTGGAGTTGTGATAATCCCCTTTTGCTCATAAATTGGGCGCATGATTTTTCTTAAAGCAGGCAACTGTCTGCTAAAAATAATTGACCCTAAAATACAAGCTATTCCATCAATAATTAAAGTGTTTGGAGCGCCAATATGACTTGCTAGGATACCTCCTAATAAATTACCCACAGGAATCATGCCCAAAAATGACATTGTGTATAAGCTCATCAATCGCCCACGTTTATCGTCTTCAACAATGGTTTGTAAAAATGTATTGCTAGCAGCAATCTGGAGAATTGTTCCTAGGCCAACAAATAACATTGTAAATAACGAGAGTGGTAAAAATTTAGATAAAGAAAAGGCAATTAAACCTATTCCTAAAATTGCTGGAGCTAAGGCAATCAATTTCCCAATTCCCAAGATTGTTTGGCGCGTAGCTAGATAAATACCACCAGTTAAGGCTCCAACTCCAGATGCCGCCATCAAAAAACCCAAACTTTCTGCCCCACCTTTGAGAACTTGTTCGGCAATAACTGGCACAAGAATAGTGTTTTGTAGTCCCATCAAGCTGACTAAAGCTGATAGCAATAATATAGATCGAATCGGTGGAAAGCTAAAGGCATATACAAATCCCTCTTTGACTTTTTGCAAGGGATTACCGTCAGTTACCGAATTTTATCCAAGGTTTAACTTGCATTGCTAATAAAGCGGCGATTACAGCAATGTAGCTCAAACCATCAATTAAAAAACAATAGCCAGTTCCAACCCTGGCAATTAATAAACCCCCGATCGCAGGGCCAATTAATCTAGCACCGTTAACCATCGTGGAATTAATCGCGATCGCATTGGCTAAATCTTCTCTGTGTTCAACCAATTCTGGCACAAAAGCTTGACGGGCTGGCGCATCTAAGGCGTTAATAAATCCTTGGAACAAACTCAAGGCGATGATCTGCCATACCTCAATCACTCCAGTTAGCGCCAGTGCTGCTAATGTTAATGATTGAATCATCGCCAAGATTTGCGTACCAATTAAAGTACGATACCGAGAAAAGCGATCTACAAATACTCCGCCAAAGGGAGCTAAAAAAAAGCTCGGAATTTGACTCGAAAATCCTACAACTCCCAGCATTAATGGGGAGTTTGTCAAGTCATAAACTAACCAAATCGTGGCAAGTTGCGTCATCCACGTCCCAATTAGGGAAATACCTTGTCCGGCAAAAAACAGCTGAAAGTTTTTTGACCTTAAAGCAGGTAGTAGCGGTTTTTTCATCTCAGGCTTGCTTTATACCAATCTGCTTTCATAGATATCATCTCACCTCATCTCTACACGCCTCTCTATAGGTGTAGGAAGATTTACAGCAAGAAAGAGGTTTTTCGTTTAGTTTGCAGACAATTTGGCATTACTTGACTTCTATAGCAACTTCCGCAGACATCCCCGGAGTAATTCGCGATTCGTATCCTTGAATGCTCTTTTGGTCGAAAACTACTTTTACTGGAATGCGTTGGACAACTTTAGTAAAGTTACCTGTAGCATTATCCGGTGGCAATAAGGCAAACTGAGCGCCGGAAGCTGGCGAGATACTGTCAACACGACCAATAAAGGTGTGATGAGGGAAACTATCTAGCTTGATTTCTACTGGCTCTCCTGGCCGCATCTTTTCTAATTGAGTTTCTTTGAAGTTCGCAACTACCCAATAGCTGTTATCCACGATCGCCATTAATGGTGTTCCTGCTGCGACGCGGTTGCCAATTTCGACGTTTTTTCTACCAACCCGTCCAGCACTGGGGGCGGTAACATTGGCATAAGATAGTTGCAATTGTGCGTCTTTGAGCGATGCTTCTGATTGCGCGATCGCTGCTTTTGCTGCTTCGTATTGGCTACGTTTGACTGTTGTATCTTGTCCGCCTGCGGTCGCTTGTTGCAATCCTCCCTTAGATGCTGCTAATTTAGCTTGGGCGTTGGTGACATTTTCTTGGGCTTGTGCAAGTTGAGACTGGGCTTTGGCGACACCAACTTTGGCGGAGGCTAACTTGGCTTGGGCTTGTTGTACTCCCTGAATCGCGGCGTTTTTCTGTGCGGTCGCCACATCATAAGCAGCCTTGGCTGTGTCTAGTTGCTGGCGAGCGATCGCACCTGATTGATACAACTGGTTGTAGCGATTGTAATCTGCTCGGGCATTTTCCAAATTTGCGTTTGTTTGGGCTACTTGCGCTTGGGCGGCGGGAATCCCTGCTTCGGCTAGTCTGACTTCAGCTTGTGCTGCTGGTATCCCCGCTTGCGCTTCTTGTACTGCTGCTTGGGCTGTAGAAATTGCTGCTACTGCACCACTGACATCTCCTTGCGCTTGAGTTGTCTTACCAGTAGTGGTTTGTGAACTTAAAGCAATATTTGCTTGAGCAGCTTGCGCCTGACCACGAGCATTTTCGAGGGCGGCTTGTGCTTGTTGCACCTTACTTTGATAGTCTCGTGGATCTAACTTCACTAACAATTCTCCCGGTTGCACCAGTTGGTTGTCATTCACCAGCACTTCACTTATTGTTCCAGGAATGCGGCTACTAACTTGGTGAATATTTCCCGCAACGGTGGCGTTGTCTGTTTCCTGGTGGGTGGAGGCATATTGCCAGTAGTGATAACCAAAAGTACCTGCGGCGATCGCACCTACACCTAATCCTGCCAAAATTAAGCCGGTCGGTCTTTTCCGTTTCGGTGGAACTTCTTTTTCGATCTCAGGAGTTACAACAGGTGCTTCTGCTGTTGCGCGTGTCTCTGTGGTGACAGTTTCTAAAGTCTCTAAATCAGGAATCACTTCTTTTTCTAAAACTGGGGTTTTGTGTCCGTTGCGTCCGTTAAAGGTATTAGCACCCATGATTCTTACCTCGCTTGTTCGTTCAATAACTTGATTAATAGTCGTTTATTTAGAATGCGTAATATTGTCTGAAAAAAATCCTTATTTCCTTAGTATGCGTAATATTATCTCAAAATAAATCTTTACACTGCCTCCCCCGGTCGGGTGATTATAAAATCATCTTTAAGACAGGTTAGCGATCGCTCGATTCAAGATTTGGGAAAACAGTTCTCGGTCAGCAAAGGAAATACCATCCATCGCTTCATCACGAACGGCTGCGGCGATTGGCGGTAAAATAGCTTCTAGTTCCTTACCTGCATCCGTGAGCCAGATCCGCCAGATGCGCCGATCTTGAGTGTCGCGTTCTCGACGCACCAAACCGCGTTCTTCCATTCGATCGAGTACGCCTGTTAAAGTCCCTCCCACTTGTTTGAGTTTGTCCCCAATACTAGAAGTAGGTAAACCATCTTCTTGCCAAAGACAGCACAACACCAACCAGTGAAATGGCGTCAGTCCAAAGGGTTCTAGCTTCTCAGTAAATTTGCGACTCAGCAGTTGTGAGACTAATTTGATTCTGTAGCCCAAATTGTATGGTGCCAGATTTTGCTGCCACGACTCTAAGGTTGGGGAGTGATTAGATGTAGAAACCATTTCAGATAATACTTAGTATGCGTACTATTATAACCAAGTTCATATTATTTAGCAATAGTTGCTTTGCATCTGTCTTAGGGAAGAACTTGAATCAGTTGGTACTCTTTTACTGTACCAAGAACGTGGTAAGCCCGAGATAATTTAGGGGACTGGTCAGTATAGATCAAAGCATAGCTCAAAGCTGGTACTTGGGAAATAGAGACTACTGCTTGGGGGCGAATAGCAAGATAGAAATTAAGCAGTACTTGGATTTTCTGGTCTATTTGCACAAGGTAGATAGGATGAGATTGGAGAATTAAAGCGATCGCACTTTGTTGTAAAAAAGTTCTTAAAACAGGGTTATAGTCACTTAACAGACCAATACTACCTGTCGTCGCCAAAGTTAGCCAACAGGGAATTAACCATCCTGCAATCCAGTAACGTGCTGTGAGAAACTTCTTGCCAAAGTGGTAACGACTAATCCACACCACAGGTAAAATTAACCAACCCAACCCCATAGCCAAGCCAATAGTTGCTTCCTTACGAATGTCAGAACCACCGCAACTAATAACGACAATACTTGCTATTACAAGTAAAACACCTAATCCACCAAAGCCATAACTGAGATTTCGAGGAAGATTCTTCCTTGCAAAAAGGTTTAATATCTTCTTTTGACTTTTTTTAAGAGGGAATTGTGGGGGAATTCCTGTCTGGTAAATATTGGCTAACCAGCTTAAACCCACAGATGCCAAAAAAGCTATAAACGGATAAAGACAAAGACTATAGTGAGATAAACGAGTGCTAAAAATAGTAAGTTCTACAAATAAAACAAGTGGAAAGCCAACTAATATTAACTGGTAACGAAAAATGGGGCGGCGGAGAGTTAAAAACAAACCTAAAACTCCAAAAAAAGCCCAAGGAAATGCTTTTAAAGGAATATTCCATAAATAGAATAGTGGCCCATTATGATTGCGATCTTCAGAACCTAGTTGCACAACAAACTTGAGCAACTCCTCAAAACTCTGATTTCCATAGTGCAGCCAGCTTAACCACAGCCAAACACAGGTGGGTATTAAACCTACGAAAAAGCCTAGATATAAAATTGGGTTACTCAGATGACGATGACGGTGATGTTCCCAAATTAAATAAGGTAATAAAGCGATAATTGGTAAAAAAATCATAAAGCTTCTGACTAAGAAGCCTAAACCTAAACTTAAACCAGCGAGAAAACTCCAAAAATAGTGATATTTAGGATGTAATTCTATTTTTAGTAAAGAAAAAATAGCTAAGAGTACCAAGAAAATCATCGGTACATCAGGCGTACTTAAGCGAGAGTATTGCAGCCAGAGAAATTCCACACTTAAAATTGTAGTAGCTAGCCAGGCTAATTTTTTGCCTAGCATAATTTTGCCAATTTCATACACCAGCCATAAGCTAAAAATGCTGGCAATCATACTAGGAAGACGTGCACTAGTATCACTGATACCAAACAACTTGTAGAAACTGGCAATTAACCAATAAGGGCCAGGTGTTTTATGATGTGCCTTTTCCCAAGGAGCTATCCAATTACCAGAATCAAACATCAGACGCGCACGCGAAGCGTAAAGCCCTTCATCATGTGCCATCAGACTATTGTGCCCAGAAGTAAATAGTAATAAGGGTAACATCCAAAGGAACAAACTTAAATAGGGTAACGATCCTACCAGGCGGATTTGTCGCCAAATGTGCTGCAAAAAGTGTAGTTTATGAAACATTGAATTGATAAAATTGAATGCTGCTATTTAGACTCGTTTAAGTATCCTGTTGTTATTAAAATATGTTACATAGTGATTGTTGAAAAATACTTGAAATTGCCACATCTTGCGGAAAAAGTTCTCCAAAACAGAGATTTATGCAGTTAAGACCGAATCAACGCCTGAAATTAGATGACACAGACGATAAGCTGTTCTACGCCTATCCTCGCTTCGTCACCCATGTCGATGAAGGATTTATTCAACAGCTAACGGATTTATACCGCGATCGCCTGAAACCCAATACCCGCATTTTTGATATGATGAGCAGTTGGGTGTCTCATCTGCCAGAAGAGATGGAGTTTGACCATGTGGAGGGACACGGACTCAACGCTGAGGAATTAGCACGAAATTCCCGCTTAAATCATTACTTTGTGCAAAATCTTAACGAAAATCCGCAGCTACCTTTACCAGATGGAGATTTTGATGCTGTTCTCAATTGCGTATCTGTGCAATATATGCAATATCCAGAAGCAGTATTTTCCGAGATTTACCGCATCTTGAAACCCGGTGGTGTTGCAATTATCAGCTTTTCTAACCGAATGTTTTTTGAAAAGGCGATTCAAGCTTGGCGAGAGGCTTCAGAAGCACAGCGGGTAGAATTAGTCAAAGCTTACTTTGCCTCAGTTCCAGGATTTACAACCGCAGAAGTTATAGTTCATAAATCAACATTACCGAATTTATTACAGTGGTTGGGTGCAGCTGGAGGAGATCCGTTTTATGCCGTTATAGCTTACCGCAGTTAAGTCCAATATTCACTAGTACAATGTCTAAGCTAGTGCAAGAAGGTTTGTAGTAAGCACTAAAGTGCTTAGAAAATAAGGACTTTAGTCCTTACTACGAACTTACTTACCTGCTCAAAATTAAAATACTTTTGTATATAGATAATTTGTGTAGATGAATTATTGGTTAATGAAATCAGAACCAGAAGCCTATAGTATTGCTGATCTCCAACAGCAGAAAGAGACTATCTGGGACGGCGTTCGCAATTATCAAGCTCGCAACTTTTTGCGCCAAATGAATGAAGGAGACTTAGCTTTTTTCTACCACTCCAGTACTAATCCTCCCGGTATTGCTGGGTTAATGCGTGTAGTGAAAAAAGATATTGCTGACCCGACCCAGTTTGAGCCAGAAAGTAAATACTACGACCCAAAATCGAGTTCCGAATCACCTCGCTGGCAAACAGTTGTAGTGGAATTTGTTGAGACTTTTTCTAACCCCATCTTGCTATCAATACTCAAAGAGAAGTTTAGCGCCGAAGAGTTAATGTTGGTGAGACAAGGAAATCGGTTATCAGTGATGCCTGTCCCTGAAGCAGTAGCTTTGAAGATTCTGGCGATGAAAAACTTCTAGTACCGCAAGGCGGAAGTCACTCATTCGAAAGTCAATGACACAGTTATTAAGTTGAAGGTTAAGAGCGATCGCCGTGTATTACTATTCAGCATTACCAATGCTCTTAGACGTTTCAAAAATTAATATAATCAAAACATAATTCCTGTAGTTATATTTTAGAAACAAGCTGTATAATCTTGATTTTCTAGATTAATTCCTATAAAATTTGAATTAAGTAGATTAGGCATTGACGGCTTAGTTCTACCTAATAAAATTAGGTGAAATAAAACTATAACTAAACCTACACTTTACTAAAGCTAGGGCGTGTCTGCAAAGTCAATTTTGTGAATATTTATTACGAGAACTAATAGCTTGCTGGAAAAGAAAGACGTACCCTTGAGATAATATTCACAAGCATAAGATCATTTATTTTGTACGTTGTAGACACACTCTAGCGCCATTCGTTTCAATCTCACAACTTTGATGGAGAAGATCATGTCAATCGCAAATACAAGTCAATTAAAGAAGCTGATAACGCTGATTCCTGCTGTTCTTTTTGCTGTTGCATCGTGGCCAAATAATGTGCAAGCTGCAACGGCGCCATCTTGTGTTAACCTTAGACAGTCGAAACAGGTAATACGACTGGCTCCTGATAAAATAGTAGCCACAGCTACGAATAATTGCAGTGGAACACAACGTTTTCGTATGATATGGGCTTTTGCAGTAGATGGTTCTTGCATAAGCATTCCGGCTGGTGGTTCGCGCACAGAGAGAAGGGGAATCCTGTCCCCGCCCTCACCTACAGTGAGCGAATTGCGAAAATGCTGATGAGGCTTACATAAAAATCTAGGCGTTGGTGAATTGTAACTGGAAGCATAAGCTTTCGCTAGCGGAAAAGTTATGGTTCTAATTACAGCGGACATCTGCCCCAGCTTCTACGCTTTCTCCAGCACTCGGCACAGCACCGCTATTATTTTGTTATTTGAGGTCATACAATCCCTTGGGGCTGAATCAAATAGTTGAAATGGCGTTGTCTAACTTTACCACTCGGCTGGGCAAGCTTGTATCAGCGATCAAAATTAGTATATTGCCTAACTCCACTTCAATATTTTGAACTTAAATCTAGTAATTCAAGGTTTTTAAACTTCTTTTTTATGCATAATTCAAAGATTTATGTTTTTATTACTATTCCGACTCATGCAATCTGAAGCAGAGGTTATATTTAGTAGCTCATGGTCGTAGTTTAAGCCCATTGCACAGGATCTAATTGATAGTAACGTTGCAGTTGCTCATAAAGTGCCGGATGCTTAGACAGCAATTGGTGCGGTTTCTCAAAGAATGTCTCAGTCGCTACGGCGAAAAATTCTGCGGGATTCGTTGCGCCATAGCTATCCATTACCGTCTTTGCACCTTGTAGAACATCATTACAAAGTTGCTGATATGCTTCTGTCATCACCTTCGCCCAAATAGCATAGTCTGAGTTGTGTTGCAGTACCGGAACTCCTTCAGCTTTACCATCTTCTTGATCCAATTGATGGGCGAATTCATGAAGCACAACGTTACGTCCATCTTTCCAGTTATCAGTGTCTTGTTTCACCTGTTCCCAAGACAGAACTAATTGGTCATTTGTCCACGATTCACCTAGTCTTGCTACACGCCTTTCTTCAACAACATATTTTCCGATGGAAGTTGTTTCCTGAACAAAATAAGCATTGGGATACACCAGAATTGAACGAAGCCTGGGGAAGTACTGCCCACGTTCATTTAATAGAAGTAAACAGGCGATCGCAGCAAGAGTAACTTTCATTTCCTCTGTCACCTGTAATCCTCTACAGCCAATAAATTGCTTTTCTGCTAAGAACACTTGAATATGTCCCTGAAGTCGTCTGATTTCATCGGGAGAAAGACACAGATAAATGGGAAGATTATTCTCAATGATCGCATTCCAAAGTGGGTGAAAAGGACGATGTTTGAGACGGTTCCTTCGCCTTTTTACTACATTCGGATTGAGTAAAATCCCAGTGATAATCAGCCCAATCATAAGAAAGAAAACTATGATTTTAATCATTGGCTTTTGAGCAGCTTACATATTTAATTCACTGGTAAGCAGAAAGTTTAGAATAATTGTTATTGTTTTCGCTCACTAACTACCGCTATTGGATTAGAATTATGCAAGATTGAACCTTGGTGGAAAGGCTATTTTGAAGTTCTTGCTCAACTTTGACAATCAGTTTGTCAAAAGCCTCTTGATTTGCTGTCAGTTGCTCTTGAAGAACTTTCTCTAACTCAGGTTTTATTTGCTCACATATATCCTCAATTTTTTTGTCGTTCAAAAAACTAGAACGAATCCAACTAGGTACATCCACATTTGTCTTAATTACTTCTTGAACACTCTTACGATTTAGCTCCATTCCTGCCGCCATCACCGAAGCCCCATATACTAATGCAATTGGCCAGGTTAAATGTCCAGTTAGTATTAGAGTGATAATGCTAGCCACAGCGCCTCCACCAATTACTACATTGACGATAAACGCTACTGTCTCAGCCAAGATAGCATCTCCAATTTGTAACTCTGGGTTAACAAAATTTGGGTCAATGCTATCCTCGAACCGTAAGCTGCTTCTAGGTATCTGAAACTTTCGACAGATTGGATCGGTTTGTGCGGCTAAATCTGGTTGGATTTTATTGCTAAACCAAGAAGCGGATTGATGATTAATTATCTGCACGGCGCGTTCGCTTTTGAGCCACTGTTCTGCCCGACCAATCAAAGATGTTTCTAAATCGGCTAAAGTCCGTATTTTGTTTTTTTGCCAATCTTTTAAACCTGGTTTAACTGCATTGACAATCAAGCCATCTGCCAAAGGCTTAGTTAATGATTCGATTAACTCTGGAATATGCCTTTCAATCAAACCTTTGAGCTTATTCGAGCTAAATAGTTTGTTGACTTCTTCTTTAAAAGCAGCAGCACGCAAATCCCATCGTCCGACTCGTGCTAAACCCATTGCAATGCAGCGTTCCGGTTCAGGATCGGGGCGAAGCAGGGTTTCTGGTTCGGGAAACATTTCCTGACAAAGAACGTGCGTGAACTTCATGCGAGATGCACCGCCAGTCATCAACAAAAGTTTCGGCACGATTCCAAGTTTTTCTAGCTTTTCTTTCGCCTCGGTTAAAGAGTTGCGAAATGATTTAATCCAACTATGATGCTCCAGTTCAGGTAAGGGTTGGTTTAAGATTTCCTCTATCATCAATTTATTCACTTGGGGAATAAAATAAATCTGTTCGTTGATCGACTCGAAGCCACGCGCAAAGGATTCAGGATCGCTGTATAGCTGTTCATTAGAAAAGTAATCTTCTTTAGCTTTGCGGCAAGCAAGTTCACAACGAGCTTGGTGATGGGGATATTCCTGAAATACTTTTTCGAGTAATGCTTTTTGTTCGTGGTTGGCGAGAGTCCGGGCAAAAATAGCTTTGTCAATTAGAGATGCACCTAAAGTATTACTCCCGAAATCTATCGGGATTTCTTCTAAGCTTTTAACCAAAGTAAAATCTGTGGTTGAAGAACCAATATCGACAATTAGCACCGATCCAACAAGTTTGTCATACTCCAACTTCCCGGCTTCTTTGGCTTGCATGAAAGCAGCCCGCGATTCGGGTACGACATTGAGTTGAGAAATGCCAGCTTCTTGAAGTAGCTTTTGGTATTCGGTGCGATCGCTAATTGTCCATCCTGATGGACAACCAATGTAAAAATAGCTACCTTCCCCACCTTCAAGTTGTTTACTTTCTTTCAAAAGGCGGTAGTAGGTTGCTACAAAAGTGCTAATTGTTTCCCGATATTTGGGATCGTTGTTGGGTTTTTGCTTGAAAGAGATTGTCAGTTGGGTAACGCCAGCTTGAATTAATGCTTGTTCGCCGACAAGATAACCGAGTTTGGGATGCCAGCCAAGGGCTGTAATTTGGTTCTTCTTGTTATTAATCTCCAACATCTGGGGAGGTTCGATGCTTTCCACTACAGCTTTGGCTACAGCCGTTTCACCGTGTCCTAAATCAAAACCGATTGTTTCTAAAATTTCCATACCCTTATTGTCTATTATTCTCTAGAAGAAGAATACGCTGGCTCAATTACCCTACCGCGCCGAATTAAGCGATCGCCTTTCAACAAAGCCGGCGTTAGAGTCACGTGTTCTTTGGTATCGGGGTCGATACTTGGCTCAAAGTCAAAATACTCGCGATCGCTATTCGATCGGTAAATTTGAGCGTTAATTCCCTGAGACATTAAAATCTGTGGTAGAAGTTTCGCCAGTTCATAAGCCATTTGGGGTTTATCAAGTTTGGATGCGCCCATTAGTCTTTGGAGAAAATTCAATAACTCTGGCAGTTCTTCTATTGCTATGTCGCCTTCATGTTTATTTGATTCTTCTAATCTAGCCACTGCTAGGTCGATAGTGTTGAGAGCATCGCCAAGGTGATCTAGAAATACTTTGCTATCAACCCGAAGAATTGGTTGAGGTAATTTTAATACTCCTTCAGATATAGAATTATTTTGCTGGTTGTTTGATTCGAGTTGAAGTACAATTTCTAGTCCGATAAGTAGAGAGGTTAATAAGATAGCCATCCACGCACCTGGGGTAGTTTTAGTTAAGGAAAACAACGAACCTAAGATGCCTATATAAATTATTCCCTTTAGCAGTTTTAGGATGAATCTGCTGCTAAACAACTTTGTCCCTGTATTAGTAATTTGCCTTTGTTCGGTTGGAGCAACTTGAAGATAGTTAGCCGCAGCCAGAGTAGCGATAGACTGCCGCAGCGTATCCAGGAAAAAGGAAGCCAGACGAACTTGAGCTAAATTAAGCTTTTCAATGTAAATTCTTTCGAGATTATCGAGCCGGTTTTGAACCAGTTTAACTATTTGCTCAATGCCGATTGTATTATCAATATCTGTCTGGAGTTGGTTGCGTTCTTCGCTAAAAAGTGAAGTGATTGTTTTCATTGCGTTGACTAAGACTTTAACGTTATTAATTAGGAGTGAAATTAACACTCGTTTTTTCATTTCACCCTGTAATCACATCATGACGGAATAATTCATAATTACTAATTATGAATTAGGTTGATTGCAAATTACTACCCATCAAAAGGAGGAGCAGAATGTTTATCTGCGTCATTGCAGACTACGGTACAGGAGATCCGGCATTTACTGAAGTCACACAACGTCTGCTGATGACTTTTCCCCATGCCCAAATTCATTTGCTTTCGGTTCCAGCATTCAGTACCTTAGCAACGGGATTCTGGATTGCCCAACTAGGACTTAATCCAGGCCCTAGCGATCGCCTAATTTATCACAACTGTGCGCCTCGTCAGGATGATCCTGAAGCCCGTCGAGACAATGAAGGTGAAGGGCTAACTTATGCCCTTCTATCCAATGGTGTAAAAGTAGTGGGTGTAAATGCGGGCTACACCCTCTCCTTTATCAAAGACTATACAAAGGAGTTGCGATCGATCAACGTTTCTCGTGGTGGCTCGCAGTTTCGCTCACGGGATGTATTTCCTCCGGCTGCGGCTGCCATTATGAATGAAGATTTGAGCCTTCTGGGAGATAGCCTCAACAGTGAGCAAATCCCAGATGTTCCACCAGATCGCATTGCCTGGATTGATGGCTACGGCAACATAAAAACAACTATTGGGGCGCATACACTTAACTTGGAGCCTCAAACCAAGATCGTGATCCGAATTGGAGATGTGGTCAGTGATGCAGTGTATTCTGATGGTAGTTTCAAGGTATCTGAAGGAACTTTAGCCTTTGCTCCTGGTAGTTCCGGTTGGTCAAGAGGCGATTCTGGGGAACCATTACGCTTTTTAGAGCTATTTTTGCGAGGAGGGAGTGCTTGGGAGCGCTTTGGCCGTCCCCGTGTGAATCAGCAAGTAACTCGAATTGCGTGAAATCGGGTAATTGGCTTCTGTTACTGTGGCTGAGTGCGGGCTGGCTTTATGGAGTTACCCTGACCAAAAGTGATTAGATTAGTGCCACACCGCCATCGGCAAACAATTCGATGCCAGTACTAAAACAGCTGTCGTCTTAAGCCAGAAACACGACAGCTTTTGCCACTTCATCATGACATTTAGTCTTGGCGTAAGTCTTAACGTGTTATTATTTGCTTCGAGATTCTTAGCTGTTTGTTCTGATAAAATACAGTGCTTGTTTTTGTTATCCCACTCAAAAGTGCGCAAGTTTCCAATTCCTGGGAGCGTGTTATACAATTATTTGAAAGATGCATTAAATCAGTTTGCAATCAAACCTCACCTAACTTTCACGTTATTGTTGTTTGTCACGAAAAGCCCAAAATAGAATTCACTCATTCTCATATTACATACATTACAGTTGATTTCCCCCCTCCAAACGAGCCTACTCCTGTAGCCAAAGGAGACACAGATAAAGGGCGTAAAATCTTAAAAGGATTGATGTATGCTCGTCAATTTTCTCCCACTCACACTATGACAGTTGATGCTGACGATTGTGTGAGTGAAAAGTTAGCTAAATTTGTTCAACAACACCCTGATTCTAATGGATGGTTTATAAATAAAGGTTATAAATATCAAGAAGGTAGTAATTACATATATATCAAGAGAAGCAATTTTTATAAAATGTGCGGAACTTGTAATATTCTTCGATATGATTTGAATGATTTGCCAGAAACCGCAGAATATAATCGTGGCTACGGATACTATAAATATTATATAGACCACGCTAAAGTCAGAGATATTTTAAAGAACAAAGGGAAATCCATTAAATCATTACCATTTCCAGGGGCGGTTTATATTTTGGCAACAGGAGAAAATCTTTTTGAAAATTCAAAAAGATTAAGATTTAGCATTTTCAATCGTAAATTATTAAATCAATCATTGAGAGACGAATTTGAATTATACAAGCTACAGCAATCGAAAGAGATTTATCAACTATCAAATTTGTAAATTGTTTGTGAAAAAATCTCATAAATAGTCTTATATGGTGTGTTAACTGAGTGTAACGCACCAAAAGCTTGAAATTGTGCCGTAGTTTCGACGCTAACACAACGCCAGTTGCTACAAGGGATAGCGCAGCATTAGCGAGTTATGGAGCGTCGGGAACCTGCGCAACGCACTGGCTCCCCTACGTGTATTTTAAAATCAAATCAAATATTAGTCCTATATAATGGAGTATTTTGCGAGGCTGATAGGCTACAGTGCCACTATGCCAAAATTCAAATCAAAATCTCAGAAATCTAAAAAATCGAAAAAGCAGGCTAAAAAGGAAACTTCTACCCTTAGCCTCAAAGAACAGTTAGCCCAAAAGCGCAAATCTGCCCAAGTACGTAAAGAACTCACTAGCTTACTCACCACCGCCACTTTTGGCGGTGTCTTCGTTGGCATTCTACTTTTTTTCTTAGTTGGAATTAAAGCAGCAGTTCCCGGCGTGTTAGGGATAATAGTCATGTCGCTTTCCTACAAATATCCGCGCCAAGCCCTATATGCTTTCATCATTTACATACCTATAGGAGGTACTGTCACCTACTACTTGGGTAATAGTCCCATACTCCAATTAGCTAAAGATGCCTTTTACGTTCCAGCGCTAATTGGACTTTGGCAGACTTGCCGTAAACAGGGGCTACCTATAATTATTCCCAAAGGCATTAGAATCCCACTTTATATTGTTTTGGCTTGCAGTCTGCTAACACTGTTGTTTGTCAATGGTGGACAGCAATTTAACCCGCAGAGTGTGGGACTATTAGAAAAAGCACCCCAAGAAATACCATTAGGTATGGGCATTCTGGGACTAAAAGTATTTTTAGGCTATGTCCCTCTGATTGGTTGTGCCTACTA
Source organism: Nostoc sp. JL23 (assembly GCF_017115065.1). Lineage (NCBI taxonomy): Bacteria > Bacillati > Cyanobacteriota > Cyanophyceae > Nostocales > Nostocaceae > Nostoc > Nostoc sp. JL23. The sequence goes on along the minus strand of NZ_JABXKN010000132.1, from coordinate 130,711 downwards.
TCTAATTCGCGATAAGCGGGATTTTCTATTTTTATTGCGCCTCCAGATTGTCCTCACACTGATTTGCTGCGCGCTGGGATTTCTTCAATATCTATTACTACTAACAGGTGTATGTCAAGGCACTAGAGGTCTGGAAGGAGATGCCTTATTTAGAGCAACACTCGAAGCCCGGTGTTATTTTGGTGGAGCGCTAGTATATAGTCCCGAAGAAGGGGTTATTCGCCTACCAGGGACATTTGTAGCTCCTTGGCAGTGGGCTTGGTTCTTAATTTCTAGCACCTTTTTTACCTTTGCCACCGGCTTCACCGATCCCTCGCCAATATGGCGGATCATCGGTTTAGCTTCTATAGTGGGAGTCTTTATCGATGCTGTAATCTCTGGACAGAGAATCGCCTTAGCTTTAGTACCAATCTGCTTCGGGATTTTGCTATTGCTTACCGGACAACTTGGCAACCTGAAACGATTTATCCCCATAGGCGTGGGACTTGCCTTCATTCTAGGAATTGCGATGGTGACTAACCCTGCTGTCGTACAAGAGAGAACAGAGAGTTTTGTCAGTCGTTGGAACGCTTCACCACCTCAAGATTTTATCATCCAGCAATTTGAAGAAAATTGGAAAAACGTAGACGGGCCCTTGGGAAGCGGCTTAGGACGAGCCACAAACTCTGCTCGTGTGATGGGTGAAACTAAGCTTGTGGAAACCTACTACCCCAAAGTACTTTATGAAGTGGGAATTTTGGGATTACTAGCATTTCTGGGTTTGGTAACAAGTTTAACAATTCTGGGCTTTAAAACCTATCGCTCCATAAAGAACCGTAATTTCCGTAGTTCCGGAGCCGCTTTATGGGTGTTTATATTATTTATTAGCACCAACACTTACTACTATCCTCTGGATGTTGATCCTGTTGCGGCCTATTATTGGTTTTTTGCGGGAGTTCTTTTTAAGTTGCCAGAACTGGAGAAACAAGATAAGGAAGATGCCAACCCTCAGCAAAAAAACAAGAAAAAACGTCTAAAAACAATTTAAATGAAATAAAAATGGCTAAAGATATGATTTGAGGTCAAAAATACCTCAGTATTCTCAACCTACCTCTAAATTATCGCTATACACTTATTTTTCGATGATACTTCTTGATGAGTAAGCAATTTCGCAGTCAGAGAAAGGGATAGAAGTGAGGTTTTTCAGAGCCCGTGAAAATACAGCATGTAAATTAAAGCAATAACCACTTACTGAATTTCATGAAAATTAATTTCTACAAGGCTATTATTGTAGAAGTAGTAAAATTACTTAATAAAAATTGTGAATAATTGGCCATTAATTACTGTAGTTATCCCGACCTACGGACGGGAAGAAGCGCTACGCGATAGCATTGTGGATGTCTTAAAACAAGACTATCCAAATTTTGAAGTTTTAGTTGTAGACCAAACCGCAAAACACCAACCAGAAATTCAAGCTTACCTAGAAGAGATAGCAAATGCAGGTAAAATTAAATGGTTGCGTTTAGATTGGGCAAGTTTGCCAGGGGCGCGAAATTATGCTGTGCGGCGGTCATCTGGTGAAATAATATTGTTTATTGATGATGATGTTCAGCTAACCCCTGAATTGTTAGCAGCCCATGCGAAAAATTATGTGCAAAACCCAGAGGTGGGGGCTGTGGCTGGACGGGTGTTTGACAGAATGAAATTAGGTGATTCTGGAGGAGATTTACAGATTGAATATCTGCCTCCCGAAGCTATGGACCCAGGAATTGCTTGGTATCATATTGATTTAGTACATACCACCAAACCTCAGCAAGTACTGACAGCTAGGGGCTGTAATATGTCATTTCGCCGCGAAATATTTACTAAGTATGGGCTGAGGTTTGATGAGAGGTTTCGCGGTAGTGCAGTGCGCGAAGAGTCAGATTTTTGTTTGCGGGTGCGACAAACCGGATATAAAATTTGGTACGACCCAGAAGCCCATTTGGTGCATTTAGGCGAAGAAACAGGGGGTTGTCATGATATTAGTATGCGATCGCTAAAATATCAACTCACCTTTTATCACAACCATTTCCTACTAGGGCTGAAAAACCTGACTGCGACTCAAGCTTTACGACTATACGGTCGTTTATTTGACTGTCACGTTCTGGGACGACCACCTTGCCATAAAAGTGGTTCCCCCATCAAAATTGCCACTCGCGGTATTTTCTACATTTTGGGTTTTTTCAAAGCCTTGGGTACTGTCATCCAATCACTATGGAACGATGGTCAAATTTACAGTCGATTGGATAAACAAGTTTAGTTATTAGTCATTTGTCATTGGTCATTAGTCATTAGTGAATAACAAAGGATAGATGAAAATCTTAGTTGCTAGTCACACTTATATCGTAGACCTCAACTGTGAGAAATTACGCGCTTTATCTCAACTAGAACCTGACATTGAAGTGACAGTTGTAGTCCCAAAGCGCTGGAAACCAGGCGGTGTACAAAACAGAATTATTGAAACTAAATACCGCGATGAAGGCAAATTTAGAATAGTTCCAGTTTCTAATTTTAGTCAAAATCATCAGGGACTTCTTACCTTTGGCGCTGATTTGATATCTTTGTTAAAACAATTTCGCCCCGAAATCATCCAAGTGGAACAAGGGTCTAGAGCCTTAGCTTATACTCAAATGATTGTCTTAAATCAGCTCTTAGGACTCAAGGCAAAAAATATATTTTTTACTTGGTGGAATCTTCCTTACCAACTGAAACTACCAATTTCTTTATTAGAAAAATATAACCTCAACCACAGCCACGGCATTATTTCTGGCAATCAGGATGGAGCAGAAGTTTTGCGGCAACGAGGATATACAGGAGCAATTAAAGTCATGCCGCAACTGGGCGTAGATGAAAGTTTATTTACTCCCAAAGCTCAACCAGAGTTAGCAGCTAAGTTTGGCATTGAAAAAGAGGATTTTGTAATAGGTTTTGTAGGGCGATTTGTGCAAGAAAAGGGTTTATTAACGCTTTTACAAGCCTTAATTAAATTGAAAAATAAACCTTGGAAATTACTGTTATTGGGACGAGGAGAGTTGCAAAGTGAATTAATGAAAATTGTGGCAGAAAACAATATTAAAGAACGGTTAATTTTAATCGAAAGTGTTCCTCACGATGAGGTTGCAAGTTATATCAATTTAATGAGTACTTTAGTATTACCTTCAGAAACAACTTACAAGTTTAAAACCTTAACTTCTGCTGGCTGGAAAGAGCAATTTGGTCATGTGCTAATTGAAGCGATGGCTTGCCAAGTTCCTGTGATTGGTTCTGATTCCGGGGAAATTCCCTATGTAATTGGCGATGCTGGCTTAGTATTTCCTGAAGGTGATGTTCAAGCTCTTGCTAATTGCTTAGTTCAATTAATGGATAAACCAGATTTTGCTCATACTCTCGGTGAAATAGGTTATCAAAAAGCAATGATTCAATATACAAATAAAGCTTTGGCTAAACAGCAATTGGAGTTTTATCAAGAGTTGGTCATTAGTCATTAGTCATTGGTCATTAGTGAATAATAAAGGACAAATGACGAAGGATAAAAGACAAATGACAAATGACAAAAAAATGAAAGTATTACAAATTGTTCCCTCAATTTCTCTAATTTACGGTGGCCCCAGTCAAATGGTACTAGGGCTAACTCCAGCTTTGGTAAAAGAGGGAGTGGAAGTTACAATTCTCACAACTGATAGTAATGGCGATAATGGTCAAACACCTCTAGATGTTCCTTTAAATCGCCCAATTAAACAAGATGGTTATGAAATAATTTACTTTCGTTGTGCGCCGTTTCGTCGCTACAAATTTTCTCTAGATTTACTAAACTGGCTAAAACTTCATGCTCACGAGTTTGACATAGCACATATCCATGCTCTATTCTCCCCAATAATTAGCGCTGCTGCGATTGTGTGTCGCCAGCAAAAGCTACCTTATATTTTCCGTCCTTTGGGTACTCTCGATCCGGCTGATTTACAGAAGAAAAAGCAATTAAAACAGCTTTATGTTGCAATTATAGAACGTCAAAATTTAGCTGGTGCAGCAGCAATTCATTTTACTAGCGACCAAGAAGCTAAAATATCAGAACGATTTGGAGTATCTACGCCAGATTTGGTGATTCCCTTGGGTGTGATTCCCCGTCAATCTCCTATTAAAAATGTATGTAGTCAGCTAGAAATACCAAAGGATGTGCCTTTGGTGCTGTTTATGTCACGAATTGACCCGAAAAAAGGGTTAAATTTGTTGATTCCGGCGCTAGAGAAGCTGTTAACGGTTGGTTATAAGTTTCATTTTGTCTTAGCTGGGACAAATCCTCAAGATCCAGATTACGAACAAAAGATAATATCCCAAATTCAAAATTCACCATTGCGATTGCACACTACAATTACAGGCTTTATCACTGGTGAACTCAAAGTTAGTTTACTACAAGCTGCTGATTTATTTGTCTTACCTTCTTACTACGAAAATTTTGGAATTGCTGTAGCTGAAGCGATGGTTGCAGGTGTACCCGTAGTCATTTCTGACCAAGTGCATATTTGTCAACAAATACGTGATAGCGAGTCGGGTTGGGTAGGCGCAACAGATGTTCAAGCACTGGTAGAGTTACTACAAGAGGCTTTGGAAAATCCCGCAGAACGCCAACGCCGGGGATTAAACGCCCAAAAGTACGCCTTAGAAAATTTTAGCTGGGATGCGATCGCAAAGCAAACGATCCAAGCCTACCAAAAAATTCTGGCAACCAAATGAATGAAGGATGACTTTTGCTGCTGTTTCTGGTGCGTAGGCGTAGCCCGTCGTAGACATCGCAGTTGCTACAATTACGGCAATACTCTGCAACACTCCCCACAATAACATCCACCAAAAAGCACTTTTATATTGTTGACGACGTAATTTGTAACAAGAAAATGGGATAGGGAACAGCAGTACCTAAAATCGGCATCAACCAAGGAACTTCAAAAACAAAACTTGCAGTTGTGCTGACAATAACACCAATAACCAAAAGGATTACTATCATCATTAATTCAAAATTCAAAAATAATAAATATATTTGTAATTTTTATTCCCATTACTTGTTTTGTGACAATTAAATTTGTCATAGCTTATAAATTTCTTATAATATTGTATCGATGCGAAGAAAAATTATCGGAATTTTGCAATAATGTGGAAATGTTGCAACTGAATAAGCCAGACGTGCAATAGCTTATAGTCAGCTATCGCCCTGATATTTGCAATCTTCTATGTAAAGAAAAACCTATAGGGAAAAAATAATAAACTAAAGCATGTATGTGTATTTTAGTCAATAGTTTTTACCTCCTTTTAATCACTTATCTGAGAGCGCTGACAACCTAAAATTTTGTTTCAAACTGCTAAAGTCCGATTGGGAAATCGGGGTTTTATGTCATGATGGCATACTAGAATATATATGCCTTTCTAACTACAGGGAATCTCTCATGGCTCTCCGTCTAGGTGACACAGTACCTAACTTTACGCAAGCCTCAACACACGGCGACATCGATTTTTACCAATGGGCAGGTGACAGCTGGGTTGTGCTGTTCTCTCACCCTGCTGATTTTACACCTGTTTGTACAACAGAACTCGGCACAGTTGCCAAGCTAAAACCAGAATTTGACAAGCGCAATGTCAAAGCGATCGCACTCAGCGTTGATGACGTAGAATCTCACAAAGGGTGGGTGGGAGACATTGAAGAAACTCAAAGCACCACCCTTAACTACCCAATTTTGGCGGATGCAGATCGCAAGGTTTCTGAGCTTTACGACATGATCCACCCCAATGCTAATGCGACTGTGACAGTGCGATCGGTTTTCGTGATTGACCCCAATAAGAAACTCCGCCTAAGTTTCACCTATCCTCCCAGCACGGGACGTAATTTTGATGAAATTTTGCGGGTAATTGATTCTCTGCAATTGACTGATAATTACAGCGTGGCGACACCAGCTGACTGGAAAGATGGAGAGGATGTTGTAATTGTCCCCTCACTCAAAGATCCAGAAGTACTCAAAGAGAAATTCCCCAAAGGTTACGAGGAAATCAAACCCTATCTGCGGATGACTCCTCAGCCTAACAAGTAAATCTGAAAATGATTTCGGATAAAAAGCAAAGGCGCAAAGTTATATCTTTGCGTCTTTGTTTATTTGGGTAAGAATATAGTTAGTGGACTAGGCATCTAAAGCTGGAGAAAATCCCGATGTTTTCATCTCCTTTGGTTTTGCAAATTCCGTCATCAATGCAAATGACAGACGAACAATTTTTTGATTCATAAGTTTTTAGCAAAGCTTCAAAAGTAACGAAGCTGCGGTGAAGATTGGTAATTCTGATTTTTTACAGATTGAATATTGCAGAAAAATCGAGTTTACTAGGTTATTGTTCTTGAGTAACAATCCACAACAAGTCTAACCACAACTGTGGATAAGCTTGCTTGAGATTTGAGAGTGGATCGCGCATCAAGTTATTGGCATTCAAGCAAACAACTTCAACTAGGCCCAAGTATTCTGCTACTTCTTTAAGTAGGTTTTTTTGTTCTACTACAGCACTAATTAGTCTATCAGGGCAATAAATACCAATGTATTTTGCTTGGCGGATGCATGTTTTTATACTCACTCTTTTTAAGTGAGGGTGAGGATTGATTATCTTCACATAACATTGGCTTAACAGTTTCCATAGCTGTGGGTGAGTGTGTTCAATAATTACGTTAAATTGCTGGGCTAAGTCTTCTTCAGTAATCATTACTCTCTCCATTGGTTTGTTGGAATCTATTGCATACTTTGGTAAATACCTAATTGATTGTGTAAAAATTTAAAACAGCAATTCCTTGCTGATGCTATATGCATATTCACTTTAGTCAAATAGGTAATTTTTTATTAGGGCAAAATTTACCCCTAAAAGCTAAATTGGTTGGTATGTTTTCTACTGTTTGTGTTACTCGTCTATCAAGCATCAAAGCTGAAACTAATCTCTAAAACTGTATTAAATACTACTATTTACCAATTTAATTAGTAAATAGTAGCTGCTAAATAAATACTCTGTTTCTTGGAATTTGGGGCTTTTAAGCCAAGATAGTAAGTAAAAAACAAACACCCGCAAAAATAATTTGCGTTTCGCAAGCAAATTGGCAATTGATGTGATAGTCTTTTTATATGGGGAATCAAGACAGCGAAAGCACAAAAAGTCTTCCAAGAGAAATGATATAAACTCAAAGACCACACTTTCGCCTTGGCAGATGCAATGTTTAAATCCGCTACGGCTTTTTGAAACTAAGAGACAAAGCCAATGAAGCAGGATAGTGACCTCCGTAATAACTTGAAGTCGATTAGAACTCGCTTAGGCATGAGTCAACAAGATTTGGCTAACATCGCTAATGTGACTCGTCAGACAATTAGTGGTGTAGAGTCGGGACTATATGCTCCCTCAGTAGCCATAACACTTCGCTTGGCCAAAGCGCTTGGCTGTCAAGTTGAGGATCTATTCTGGTTAGAGCGGGATTTACCTGAAATTGAAGCCGTTCTTGCCAAACCTGTTCCGAATGGTCAGCAACTACGAGTTAGTGTGGCTCGTGTGGGAGGACAATGGATAGCTTATCCCTTGATTGGTAAGGATGCTTTTCGCCAAGATATGATTCCGGCTGATGGTGAAGGCACTAGTCAAATAGGTACAAATAAAGTTCGAGTCCGTCTTTTAGACGATAATCTCGACACACTTCACAACACCGTTGTGATTGCTGGTTGTGCCCCTGTAATTTCACTATGGGCAAGAGCCACCGAACGCTGGCATCCCCAACTGCGAGTCCAATATAACTTCGCCAACAGCATGGCTGCATTGCACAGTCTATGCAGAGGTGAGGCGCACATCGCGGGGATGCATCTGTACGATCCTGAAACTGGTGAGTATAATACTCCCTTTGTTCGAGATGTTCTGGCTGGAAGGGAAGCAGTTCTGATTACCCTTGGTGTCTGGGAGGAGGGACTTTTGTTAAAGTCAGGGAACCCAATGGGAATTAGAACAGTTAGTGACTTAGTTGCTGGGGGAGCGACTATTGTTAACCGCGAAATCGGTTCTGGTAGTCGGATGCTTTTGGAACAAACACTCCAAAAGGAGCAGATACCGTTCGATGCTGTTCAGGGCTTTGACAATATACTCAAAACTCACCAAGATGTTGCTCAAGCTGTAGTCAGAGGAGTTGCCGATGCAGGTATAAGTACGGCATCTGTCGCTACCGCCTTTGGGCTGGGATTTATCCCTTTACATCAGTCACGATATGATTTGGTGATTCTCAAGGAATATTTAGAAGAAGCACCAGTACAGCAGTTACTCAGTACTTTGGGACATCGGATGGTTCACTCCCAATTTGAAATTCTTGGCGGTTATGATATCAGCAAAATTGGGGAAGTTGTAGCGACTGTTTAGAGTGGATTGCAATGGTTGGTTGTGTGATTTAGGGAAACTTGGCGTAAATTTAAATCCTGCTGCAACCACTCTTTAGGTATGAGCAACCTTCAGGGGATTACAACTAATTCGTAATTCGTAATTCGTAATTAAGGAATTCGGATTGAATTTGGGTTTCCAGTTTGGAATCTGTAGCTTTTTTCCAATTGGTATTACTACCGCCAGAGAAATCATTTGAGTGAGGATCTGGTAATACTTGCAATATTCTTTGAGTGATGTCTTATCGCTCTAGCTATTAGTCAGAAAAAACAATGACTAATGGCCAACGAACACTGACTAAAACTTGAATATGTTCTTTCTTCAGACTCTTTTTGCTGTAGAACGAGCGCCTCCAACGACGTTCTACATAAGGTCACTGCTGTAACTTAACAGCACAATCGCCTCATCAACCGACAGACTCACCAAACAAACAATTACAGGATCAATCATCATGTCCGATGGCAAAATTAGACAAATTGCTTTCTACGGTAAAGGTGGTATTGGGAAATCTACTACCTCCCAAAATACGCTCGCTTCTATGGCAGAAAAGGGTCAACGCATCTTGATTGTGGGTTGCGACCCCAAAGCTGACTCTACCCGATTGATTCTCCACTGTAAAGCCCAAACCACCGTGCTGCACTTGGCTGCGGAACGAGGCGCTGTGGAAGATATCGAACTCGAAGAAGTGGTAATCACTGGCTTCCGGGATATCAGATGCGTAGAATCTGGTGGACCAGAACCTGGTGTAGGTTGCGCCGGTCGGGGTATCATCACTGCCATCAACTTCCTCGAAGAAAACGGTGCTTACTCAGACGTAGATTTCGTATCCTACGATGTATTGGGCGACGTTGTGTGTGGTGGTTTCGCCATGCCTATTCGTGAAGGTAAAGCCCAAGAAATCTACATCGTTACCTCCGGTGAAATGATGGCGATGTTTGCTGCCAACAACATTGCTCGTGGCGTTCTCAAGTACGCTCATACTGGTGGTGTACGTTTGGGTGGGTTGATTTGTAACAGCCGTCAAACTGACCGGGAAGACGAACTGATTAGCACCCTGGCAGCCAGATTGAATACCCACATGATTCACTTCGTCCCGCGTGACAATATCGTGCAACACGCCGAATTGCGCCGGATGACAGTGAACGAGTATGCGCCTGACAGCAAACAAGCTAATGAATACCGGACATTAGCGGACAAGATTATCAACAATACAAATCTTACCGTTCCCACACCCATTGAGATGGATGAGTTAGAAGATTTGTTGATTGAGTTTGGCATCCTTGAAAGTGAAGAAAATGCTGCAAAAATGATTAGCCAAGCAGATGCTGCAAAAAAGCTAGAAGACGTTCAAGGCGAAGCGCTAGAAGCAGTGAAAAAAGGAAACGTAGAAATAGTTTCTGGTAGCTAATACTCAACTGCTAAATACAAAGTAAATATTAGGTGGGCTATTCTCGCCCACTTTCTCAACAATCTTTTAAAATGGAGGTACTCGAATAGCTAATCTTAACCTCTGAGTATTTTATCAGTACCGTGTTAACACTAATATCCTAAAGTATACACAGCGAAATTAATACTTTAAGAGTTTAGTTCATGTTTTTGTTTTCTCCTTCTCTAACCTAGTTGATGTTTATATTTTAGGGAATGACAAATTCTCTTGATCATTCCCTTTTATTTCATGTTTTAGATAGATTAATAAATGAAAGTCCTATAAAAGCCTTGGGGAATTCAGTTAACATCTAACAAATTCTACCTATTGTCACCAAACAAATGAATCCCACTTCAGGAAAAATCAACGATTCACTCAGTGACTCCAATTCCGAAGATGCTCGTCAGCAGCAGAAACTGCATAAAAAAAAGTCCTCCACACAATTACCCCAACCTGGAACTACTCAAGGGAGTTGCGCTTTTGATAGTGCGATGATTACCCTAGTACCAATCACCGATGCTGCTCATGTAGTTCACGGGCCAAGTGGCTGTGCTGCCAGTATTTGGGGAAGTTACAGCAGTCTTTCTTCTGATTCGATGTTGTACAAAATACGTTTTAGCAGCGACATCGATGAGAACGATATCATCTTCGGTGGAGCCAAAAAGCTGTACAAAGGCATTTTAGAATTAGCAAGACGCTACAAACCGACGGCGGTATTTGTTTACTCCACTTGCATCACCGCCCTGATTGGAGATGATATCGAAGGAGTTTGCAAAGATGCTACCGAAAAAACAGGAATACCTACTATCCCTGTACATTGCCCTGGCTTTATTGGGAACCAAAATTTGGGCAACCGTGTCGCTGGTGAAGCGTTGCTAGAACACGTTATTGGAACAGCTGAACCAGACACTAGTACACCTGATGACATCAACCTAATTGGTGAACATAACATTGCAGGTGCAATATGGAATGTTCTACCGTTATTAGAGAAATTAGGTATTAGAGTTTTGGCGAAAATTACAGGCGATGCTATCTACAAAGAAGTTTGCTATGCCCATCGTGCCAAACTTAACGTCATACTCTCCTCCAAAGCACTAATTAACATTGCAAAAGGGATGGAGAAAAAATATGGCATTCCCTATATTGAAGAGTCTATTTATGGCATAGAGCAAATCAATCAGTGTTTAAGGAATATTGCTGCAAAGTTAGATAATTCTGATTTGCAGGAACGTACAGAAAAACTAATTGTAGAAGAAACTGCTGCAATAGATGAAAAACTCGCTCTGTATATTACCCGATTGCAAGGTAAACGCGTTATCCTTTCTACTGGAAGTTTCAAGAGTTGGTTGATTATCTTTGCCGCTAAAAAATTGGGGATGGAAGTTATTGCTATTCTTACTAAGAAGAATACTGATGAGGATAAAATTAGAGTCAAAAGTTTGCTCGGTCAAGATGGCATAATCTTAGAACAAAATAGTCCTGAAGAAATTTTACAGCTAATTAACTCTAATCTTGCTGATATGTTAATTGCTGATAAACGCCATCAAGACACCTCTCTCACAGCTAGAATTCCATTCCTAGATATTAATACTGAACGCAACCATCCTTATGCAGGGTATGTAGGAATTTTAGAAGTAGCACGAGAATTGTATGCCGCTTTTTACAATCCTGTGTGGGAACAAGTATACCAGCCAGCCCCGTGGTCAGTAGGAAATTCTTCTGAGGAGGATATTTGATGGCGATTATTAGCGTTACGAGTACATCTGTTGCAGTTAATCCCCTGAAGCAAAGCCAAACTGTGGGTGCAGTTTTAGCCTTTTTGGGGTTGAAGGGAATCATGCCTTTATTACACGGTTCTCAAGGTTGTACTGCTTTGACTAAAGCGGTATTAGTACAACATTTCCGTCAAACGATTCCGCTTTCGAGTACGGCGATGACCGAAGTTGCAACCATTTTGGGTGGCGAGGAAAGAGTTGAACAAGCAATCTTGACTTTGGTGCAGAGATCCAAACCAGAAATTATCGGTCTTTGTAGCACTGGACTGGTGGAAACCAGAGGTGATGACATGGGGCGTTTTGTTAAGGAGATTCGCTACCGTCACCCAGAACTGGATTATTTACCAATTGTGCTTGTCTCTACACCGGATTTCAAAGGTACATTACAGGATGGCTTTGCTGGCGCAGTTGAGAGTATAGTCAGGGGAATCCCTCAAAAAAGCTCTAAGCAAGACGCTTGTCCCACACAAATCACTATTTTGGCGAGTTCTGCCTTCACACCAGGGGATGTCCAGGAAATCAAAGAAATTGTTACCTCTTTTGGACTTGTACCTATCGTTGTACCTGACCTTTCTGGCTCACTAGATGGTCATATAGAAGATTCTTCTAGTGCCATTACAGCTAATGGCACAAATGCAGCACAGTTGCGCTCAATTGGTAGTTCTGTATTCACTTTGGCGCTAGGTGATAGTATGCGGGCTGGGGCACAAATTTTGGAGCAGAGATTCAATATACCCTATGAGGTATTTAGTGAATTGACGGGACTAACAGCAGTAGATAAATTCCTACAAGCATTGGCGGATATCAGTGGTGTCAGCGTACCGGAGAAATACCGCCGTCAACGCCGTCAGTTACAACATGTGATGTTGGAGAATCATTTTTACTTTGGGTGCAAGCGAGTTGCTTTGGCGCTGGAACCAGATTTACTTTGGTCAACAGTTGCTTTTTTGCGATCGCTAGGAGTTGAGATTCACGCAGCAGTGACAACAACACGCTTTCCTCTGTTAGAAAAACTCCCAATTAAGAGCGTTACTATCGGCGATTTGGAAGACTTTGAGCAATTGGCGGTTGGGTCTGATTTATTAATTACCAACTCTCATGGAGTAGCGATCGCTCAACGCTTAAAAATTCCTCTCTACCGTCAAGGGATTCCCATTTTTGACCGCTTAGATTATGGTCAGTTCACCAAGGTTGGCTATCGAGGTACTATGCAACTTTTATTTGATATTGGCAACCTGTTTTTAGAGCAGGAAATAAAGGTTAAGCATTAAACAGAACTAACTCTAACTGTTCAGTACAATATTACCAATAATATTGGTAATATGTAGCACAAGATACAATCTTGCCGATCAAGTTCAGCTTTGATAGTTAGTATCAACTCCTATACTCCATCGAAAATATACCAACCAATGCCAATAAACTAGGCACAAGTTTTTTCATGAATCCAACACAGCTAAAAAAAACAACTGTCAAAGCGAGTCGTGTTACAAAAAAACTTCGTCGCCGTTTTGACCTTACACAATCTGCAATACCCCTACTCAAAAGCGAGCAACACAAACGTAGAGAAGCGATGCCTGCGGCGGGCAAAGCCATCGCACCATATGCACTCACTTGGTTTGAGGTTATTGGCTACATAGTTTTATTAGAGTCAGATATTGCTTTGGGTAAGCATCAGATTGGCCGAAGTAGTTATAGTGAGGTGGTTTTGTATCAGCGCCTCCATAACGCTTTGCAGAAAATTAACCCGAAAAAACCTGATGAGGCGATCGCCGCAGCTATCTATCAGGTTACTTGCACTCATGGTTCCGACTTGCTGGAAAATAACCGTCGCTTTCACAAATTTTTGACCAATGGTGTGGAAGTCGAATATCTGTATAACCAAGAAATAGTTCATGACTTTGTGTGCCTCATAGATACGTCTAATCTACTAAACAATGATTGGCTAGCTATTCATCCCTTGACTATAGTTGAGGGGAGTTATACTCACTGTCCTGATGTAGTTGTCTTTATCAACGGTTTACCCTTGGCAGTTATTGTCTCGATTCAGCTAAGTGATGAACAGGCGACTTTCAAAGAAGGTTATCAGCGAATTCAGACCTACTGTCAACAAATACCAAGGCTGTTTGACTACAATACATTCCTAGTTGTTACTTATGGAAATCGGGCACGAATCGGTACATTAACCTCAGACTGGCAGGAGTTTTTACCCTGGCGCACCATTGATGGAGAAGATTTTCCTGCCAAGGGCGCAACTGAACTAGAAGTGCTGATTCAAGGCATTTTTGACAAACGGCGTTTGCTAGAGCAAGTATTGCACTTGATAGTGTTTGAGGAGAACGGAAGCAGCATTAGTAAAAAATTGCTTCGCCGACCTTTTTGTACTACACAGTACCCCAAAAAATCTTCGTGCCAAGGCTAGTAAAGGCTTAGTTATCAGTGATTAGTAGAAAAGCTAACTCACAATTCAAAATTCCCAATTGCTACTTTCAGCATGAAAGTTATAACTATGAACACAAGTTGGTATGAACAAGAGCTAGTCAAAGAATTCAAAACGGTTATTGCTCATTCTTTCCCACAAGTCGATGAATTGCTAAAACACTGTCATGTTAAACTCATTGAGTCTTATTGGGGAAGACCTCGTGTTCACTTTCTGCCATACTTCACTATTTATTGTCCTGACAATCTGATTGCTGATGTCAAAGCCAAAATATCTATACTCAGAGAAGTAGCAGAATATGCAGGATTAGTTGAAGTTGTCTGCCTAAATGCTACACATCTGCTGCGAGATCCGATGTCGAAGGTAAAGCAGACAGCTCCGCATTTGTGGTTAGAACTGCAATGGCTTGCAACACAAAAACAAGAACATTTACTATGATTTCCCGACTTTGGGTGCAATTAGAAAAGTGTCTGTTGCGCCATCTTTGAATAGATAGCGTGATAAAAACATGCAGAAGTATTGTATTTTTTTTGACCAATAATTCCCAATCCCTAATTATTTACTATGAATAAATACCCCCTTCCCGCAGATGATTTGCCTCCAACTGGAGCACCTATACTTAACGAGTTATTCTACAGGCAATTAGAAGAAGCTACTTGCAGGCGATTTTATCAAGCTTGCGGCCCAATTATGCGAGTTTTACTATCAAATTGTCACTGGTATTTCAAGATAAATACTAGTCCTCTGATGTTACTCATTATCTGCTATGACATAGAAAGTTATCTGCATATAGTCGATGCTATTCCCCAGCTCATCAAAAAGCTGAAGCAGTTTTCCAATAAAGCCAAAATTCACCTTTTTTCAGCAGATTATAAAGAAGAACCTTGGAAAATCGAGATTGAAGAAACATCAGATGATGAAGCTTAGTCAAACAGGTAAATGACGAAAATTTGGTATTAACCAAGGCAGTAGTATTTCACTTTTTTAAGTGCTTACCCCTTATAAGCTGTTCCACATTTCAATTGCATGAACTAGGCGGGCTTTTCGACCCATGCCACAAAAATTATAAAAATTTGAGATATGCAAAGCAGATATGGTTTAGCTGACTATTCCATTAAAATTAATTCAAACGCTCCCAATGCAGTTTTATACATTAATTAGGAAGGAAACAATTGTAGCTGCGATCGCAGGCTTCCGATGTCCCAAGATAGTGATAAACTGCTGTACTAGTAATTGTTCCAAGTATTCTTTGAGAATTATCAAGTCATATCGCGCACTATGAAAGGGGATAAATCTCAATCCAAAGGCAGCAGTTATAGATGCCGTACTGATTCTTGCATCAGCCCTGACTGTATATCCCACTAGAAAACAATAATACCTAAAAGACCCCACAGCCTTGCTGCGGGGTTTATTTCATTGGGCATTCAACCCAGGACAAAGAGCAAACTGGCAGTAATAGATCGGTGCTGGTCAAAGAGCAGGGATGATCGAATAAAGGGCTATCACGACATCTCCGCAGAGAGAGCAGCACCACATTTGCGACACCGAATAGCCCGCACAACTCTTGGAGACGCTCCGCGTAGCTTGCTTAAGAGGAGGGGTACGACAAGCTACTTCTCTGCGAGAGGCTGCGCCAACGGTTGCGCTCAGTACAAGTTAGTGACCATCATAGACATCGCTATATTTGCACATAGCTCTTTTAATAGTACCTGGAATAAATACCAACTTTACAGGTACTAAATCAGGAAAATGTATAGACAAGTACAATACTTGCTACCAACTAGGTGGTAAATTTTACGACTGATAAAGAATTAAAAAGCGATGAACTTAACACCCAGTGAGTTAGAACGCTATCACCGCCAAATGATGCTTCCCAATTTTGGAGAAGCAGGACAAAAGCGCTTGAAGTCTGCAACGGTTTTGGTTACAGGTGTAGGGGGATTAGGCGGTACATCAGCACTTTATTTGGCAGTAGCAGGTGTTGGGCGGCTAATCCTAGTTCGGGGTGGTGACTTACGGCTGGATGATATGAATCGTCAGGTTCTGATGACAAATGATTGGGTAGGTAAGCCAAGAGTATTCAAAGCCAGAGAAACTCTGCAAGCTATTAATCCTGATATTCAGGTGGAAGCAGTTCATGATTACGTTACAAAAGAGAATGTAGACTCTTTAGTGCAATCTGCTGATATAGCTGTTGATTGCGCCCATAATTTCACAGAGCGGAACTTGCTCAATGAAGCTTGCGTGCGCTGGCAAAAACCAATGGTGGAAGCTGCAATGGACGGAATGGAAGCTTACCTGACAACGATTATTCCTGGTGTCACTCCTTGTCTATCATGCTTGTTCCCAGAAAAGCCGGATTGGGATCAGCTTGGGTTCGCGGTTCTCGGTGCTGTTTCTGGGACACTAGCTTGCCTTAGTGCATTAGAGGTAATAAAGCTGATTACTAAGTTTAGTCAACCCCTATTGTCACAACTGCTGACAATCGACTTGATGCGAATGGAATTTGCCAAACGACATTCTTATCACGATCCTTTATGTCTGGTGTGTGGTAGCCGTTCTTGCTCGGAAAATTCGTAAATAGTTGTATAGTCGTAGCGATCGCTTTATAAGCGGATCGCCACAACTTATCGACTCATTTCGAGCTATTATGTAGCAATTATGACATCCGATGCTTTAATCACAGCGATCGCTTGTTTTCCTTCTTGAAGTTGGAGATGCTCTACTGATTCCTTGGTAATAATTGCAGTTACTTCCACCCCAGGCACAATTTCTAATATCACCTCAGAGTTGACTGCTCCTGGGTGAATTTTCTTAATAGTTCCTTTTAAGGAATTACGAGCGCTAACTTCCATATTTTGATCCTCCCTTGTTATAAGATAATTCTGAACTGAGTAATACTAACAACAATCAGATTGTTGAATTATCCTCATTTAGTGAGATATCTTCAGCCTTACAGAAGAACTTAGATATCAGTCTGGTATTAGAAGATGAATTCTCCGTTGTAGGCGTCTTTAATCAGACGAGTTTTCAGAAATATTTTGGTTTCAAAGGAGAAGCAGGAGCAGATAATATGACGATATTTCTCACATTACTAACGTAACGACCTCCAGCTTTGTCACCTGGAACTACTAAACGAGCAAATCCTTCATCTGTTAAAGGCACGACTTTACCATCACTACCTTTTTTTGCAAATGCAACTAGCACTGTTTTCCCTTCAAAGTTAGGTTGAATTTCACCAATAGCTACGACTGCACCATAGCAATCTGTGGCATCAACTAGAACATATTGCCTCAGAAAAGAGTTTTTACTATTCACCCCAGAATTCCCAGGTTTTAGACCACCTCCGGCTTTCGGATTATTAATCAATTCCCATAGGGGGATTCCATAGTATGTTTCTGTTCGTGGCCCTGAGCCGGTTTGAAAGCTGACAGTGATTTCTGTAACTAATGCTGGATTTTGTTTTTTTAAAGCATCTTGTAAATTTCGCAGTTTTGGCAAGTTATAAGTGGTTGGATTATTGAGTTCTCCACCCAAGCGAAAACTTTGTGAAGAACCTCCAAGACACTTATTTTTATCCCAGATAGAAGGTGTTTTTTCTTCTTTTTCTGAGGGAAGACTACTTCTTGAGTCAGCTAAAGTAGGCTGACATAAAACCAGTATCGATAGCATTAAAGACGCAATGGGTATCGTGCGGGTAAAACGCATAAAACATTTCTCCGTTTACTATTGAATATTGAAAAAACTAGATTGTTTTGCTGAAAGCTGTTTGCTCAACCAAAATTAGTATCGTTATCGCCAAAATTGAGCAATTTGATAATAGATTCTGTTAGATAAAAATAAAAAGGGTTCTATCGTTAAACTTTCAACTCCTTACCAAACGCTACTAAATAGCTAGTTTTTAATATGAGTTATTAAAAACTAATAAATCCTGATGCCAAAGTTAGTCGCAAATCTCTTGTTAGATTTGCGTTTTTCCAATTGGATAAGTGTATCTGTGTAATCTAATGAAGATAATACCAACTTATTGAGTAAAATACCAACTAATATAGTAATCAAACACAAACAAAATTAATTTTTATTTCTTTTTAAAATAGTTCAGCTTAATATTGTATAGAAACTAAGCTGTCGTTATTTGCCTTATAAATAGGTAACTATCAAGCTAATAAACTTTTTATAAGTGAGACTCACCTGTAAATTGGAAAACTGTCTGAGTTATGGGGAAAGGTTGTAGTTGTCCCGACACTATAGTTGAAGCAAAACCATAGAGCGGCTAGACTATTCCGTGTATACAACCAGTGTATACAACCAATAGACCAAATAAATGCTACAATTCATGGTGCAGTGAATAGAGCGATTAGCCATCTATCGCTCTATTTCATCAACTGCTTAAGAGCTTCGCAAAACGCCCATTTACTTCCGTTCTAAGTCTTGCATAAGCGCTGTTCTTTCTGGCTCAACTTCTGCGTTTTAACAACTGCAATCTTAAGTATCAAACTAAATATAAAAATGCACTACTGTGCCATCGTCATTTTGACTGCAATATCGCATGGTTTACCAAAGTATGGTGAACTTGTCACTAAAATATTTACACCAGTACTAGCATAATCCTTTATATTTTCAGAGGTAATACCACCAGCTGCTGCTAGTTTTAAGTTTGGATACTGCTGCTTCAATTTCAAAACTAGAGGCTCAAGGTCTGGTAGGGGAATTTTATCAAACTGAATTAAATCTAAACCTGCTTGAGCAGCCATCCAAGCATCTTTTGGTGTATCTACTTCAACGCAAATATGTTGTTCTGGAAACTGTTGTCGCAGTTCAGTCATGCGCTCAATTAACCCAACCATACCTCCCAGGAATATCAGGTGTTGATTAAAGATCAGAACTGTTTCAGATAATCCTAAGCGATGAAAAAAACCCCCGCCAGCTAGAACTGCTTTGATGGAAAGCGCTCTAGTACCTGGAAAACATTTACGAGTAGTCACAATAGAAACAGACTGATTTACTGTTTTGGCAGTATCTACTAATACTCTTGTACGCGAAGCAATACCGGAGGCGTATTCCATCAAATTTAAAGCAACTCTCCAGCCACTGTGCAAAGCTTGAGCAGTGCCACTAGCTTGAAGAATTAATTGCTTCTCTTGGCAGACTGTACCACTTTCGACTTGATAATGAACTTCAGCACCACAATATTTTAATACTCTGGCTGCTTCTTCAGTAGCGCAAATGGTCATCGGATGACGGGTAGAAAACTCGATTTCACCAGGTTGCTTGCCAATGCCAAGTCCGTAGGTTGTCAAATCTAGGTAGGGAACATCTTCCTGAATTAACCTAGCGATCGCCTCATCTGAGAAGAAAACACTCATTTTAGTTTTATGATCGGCTGACAGATAAATAGCTCAATCAAGATTCACACTCAACCTAATCTCATTCAGTTGTAGGAATTGTAATAATTACTACTATTGTCCCAAATAGTTGGTAACAAAATAACTTTGTTAATAAAGAATATATACCTCAGTCGCCAAAATTCGTTAAATGCTGAAATTGACACAAATATGATGCAAGTTTACCTCTTCGTTTACCATTTTTTCTTATCCCCGTAAACTTGCAGTATGGACAATGCACAGTAGTGAATCCTAATTCATCCCTCTATTATGCAACGCCACCTTTTTTCACCATGACACTCAAAGTCTCTCTTTTTAGGAGAGAGATTTTCCAGATACCGTGAAAAGTCAGATTGTAGACATCGCTCCTGAAATAACCAAACATCTACCTGAAATTCCCAACCGCAAATACATATTGGTTAGTTGCAGATTTACACAGATACTTATAAAACTTTCGCAAAAACCATATTACGAATTACTTGTTGTACCAAGCTTTTCGCCACTGTTGCATGTCTTTAATTTCTATCTCTTGGGCTTTAACAATTTCTTGGGCTAATTTCTGGATTTCAGGGCGCTTAGACTTACTCAAAGCATCTTGCCCCATTGTTACTGCCCCTTCGTGGTGAGGAATCATCGCATTGATAAAGCGCAAATCAAACTCAGCATCAGCTGCACCTAAGTCTTGACTCATCATCATAGTTTTCATTTGGTCAGATGACATTTCCATCATGTGGCCCATTTGAGTGTTGTAAGCCATTGGTTTATCTCCCGCCTTGGGATACCAAGCTTGTCGCCACTGCTTCATCTGAGTGATTTCTTGGTTTTGCGATTTGATGATATTGTCTGCTAGTTTTTTGATTTCAGGACGTTTTGATTTCACCTGCGCAACATTCGCCATTTCCACAGCCCCTTGATGGTGCGGTATCATAGCGTCGATAAATCGTAAATCAAAATTAGCATCGGCTGGGCCTAAATCCATTCCCATACTGTGATTCATCATGCCACCACCGTGATTCATCATCTGCTTGTCATTAGCATTAGTGGCGGTTTCCTTTGTTGCTTGGCTTTGGTTCTGGGAAGCAGTACTAGTACAGCCTGTAATTAACCCACCGGCTGAAGCGATCGCAGTAAAAGTTAACGCCAAAAAGCAATTCCTTAAAAATAGCAGTTGCATAAATATTACCTAAGAGTTTTCTAATTCTAATGATGTAATGAACTAATGAAATTTAGATGAAATCTAAAGATCCCCGACAACTTTTACGAAGTCGGGGATCTGGTTTCTCATTTTTATGTTGTCACTAATACCTACATTGTCAAAAGCTGTAGGAATAGCTCTAAATTTTTTTACTTTGGCAAAACCTCGACCAAATAAGCTGATGCGTGTCTAAATTGTACATTGGAATTGTTAATACTGTCCTAAATCAATTGGTCATCTGTCCTTTGAAATACAAATGACTAAATATACAACTTAAATACGTAACAGCTTAGGGTTATTGCAACCTACTCAATAGCACGGTGGCTAAAAACAGACAAGTTGGAAATAACCAGATACTAGACCCACGCAAAGACAAACGGAAAGCCTTTGAGGACAGGGGTTTAGATAATTTATTAAGTTTTGAAAATTCTTTAGTTATTACTTATTCATAGCTATATAGTTATGAATGTTGATGTTTACCTTTACTCAAAGTTTCAGAGGTTTTAACATGGGTCGTCATTGGGATAATTCTCTGCAAGAATCTAGAAATAACACAATATTGCTGGCATCGCCTACCAACACAATACCCAAGGATTCACGGCAGCGATCGCAGCAATTCATGCAGAACTTACAGGATGAGATTTGCGCAGCCTTAGAGCAACTTGATGGAAAAGCACGCTTTCAAGAAGACTACTGGGAACGAGCAGAAGGCGGGGAAGGACGTACCCGCGTGATTCGGGAAGGGCGGGTATTTGAACAGGGTGGCGTGAACTTTTCGGCAGTTTGGGGAAATAGCCTACCGCCTGCAATTTTGGCTCAACGTCCAGAAGCCGCAGGACATGAGTTTTTTGCCACAGGAACCTCAATGGTGTTGCATCCTCGTAATCCTTACGTCCCAACAGTACATCTCAACTATCGCTACTTTGAGGCAGGCCCAATTTGGTGGTTTGGTGGTGGGGCTGATTTAACGCCATACTACCCTTTTGCAGAGGATGCAGTTCATTTCCATCAGACTCTCAAAAATGCCTGTGATGCCCACCATCCAGAGTATTATCCAACCTTTAAACGCTGGTGTGATGAATATTTCTACTTGAAGCATCGCCAAGAACAAAGGGGTATTGGTGGTATCTTCTTTGACTATCAGGATGGTAGTGGCAAGCTTTATGTTGGTTCTCAAACAGATACTCCAGCAGCACTCTACAGTCAGCAAGTAGAAACGGTATCTCGGAACTGGGAAGATATCTTTGCCTTTGTCCAGTCTTGCGGTCAAGCATTTCTACCCGCTTATTTGCCGATTGTAGAACGGCGACAGGAAATAGAATATGGCGATCGCCAACGTCAGTTTCAACTGTACCGTCGGGGTCGTTACGCAGAGTTTAATCTGTTGTATGACCGGGGAACGGTTTTCGGTCTGCAAACCAATGGGAGAACAGAATCCATATTGATGTCTCTACCACCACTGGCACGCTGGGAATATTGTTACGAAGCGGAGCCAGGTACACCCGAAGCACGGCTTACCGAAATCTTTCTCCAGCCTCACGATTGGACGAATAGGACTTTTGACCAAAAATAACCAGATTTTTAGCAATAAGGATTTCACAATGAGCAGCCATTTAGATGTTCGCTTGCGAGAAGGCACTAAACATTCGCACACAATGGCAGAAAACACAGCGTTTATGAAATGCTTTCTCAAAGGTGTAGTGGAAAGGAGCTTTTTTCGCAAATTGTTGGCGGATCTTTACTTTGTCTACAGTGCTTTGGAAGAAGAGCTACAGCACTATCAGTATCACCCGATCGTTGGGATGATGCACTTTCCAGAACTGTTTCGCCAGGCAAATTTGGAAAAAGATTTAGCTTTCTATTACGGTGAAAATTGGCGATCGCAGATTGTTCCTTCTAAAGCCGGTCAGGTATATGTTAACCGGATTCGTGAGGTTAGCAACACACAACCGGAGTTACTGATTGCTCATGCCTATACTCGCTATATGGGAGATTTATCGGGTGGGCAAGCATTAAGAAAGATTGCGCGATCGGCAATGAATTTACCAAGCGATCGCGGTACTGCAATGCATGAATTTGAACAGATTCCTACCCCGGAAGCTAGACGAGAATTTAAAGAGCAGTACCGTCAAGCATTGAATTTTCTACCTCTAGATGAGGCAATGATTCAGAAGATTGTGGACGAGGCCAACTATGTCTTTAGTCTGAATAGAAATGTGATTCATGAACTGGAAGCAGATGTGAAGGCAGTGATTGGTGAGCATATCTTTGATTTAATTACTCGCCAAGATCAAGTTGGTAGCACAGAGAGTACTTCTAAAAGTACTGCGGTAGAGATGATGGGAATGGATTACAGCATTTAGTTATGTAACTAGGTCGGTGCAATTAAAGCTAACTAGTGGGCGCTGTCATTTGTCCTTTGTCATCGGTAAGAGTTTTAAGCCTGTTTACGTTTCGTGACATAGTTCGATTTATTTCCGCCGACTTACTTATACCAATTTGAAAAATGATTGCGACAGATGGAAAACTGAAACACTTATCCAATAGATGTTTCACAATCTAAAATCTAAAATCCAAAATGGTATTAGATGCATAGTCATATTTTCATAGATTCTTCGCCTCACCGCTTCATTATATCTCTGCGTTTTTGCATCTTCTGCAAATGCCCAATTTGATTACATTTGTGGTTATTGAGGAAGTATTTAGTGAGATTTAATTCATTACAAACTTTGCCAGGGAAGCCTCTGCGTCTCGATTGGGTGGGAGTGGTATTTTTTACTACTGTTCATGCAGTAGCATTGCTGTCTCCTTGGTTTTTCTCCTGGAGCGCATTGGGTATAGCTGTGTTTCTACACTGGCTATTTGGCAGCATCGGAGTTTGTTTAGGCTACCATCGTCTGTTGAGTCATCGTAGCTTTAAAGTACCTCGGTGGTTAGAGTATGCGATCGCTATTTTGGGGGCGCTATCTTTACAGGGAGGGCCGATCTTCTGGGTGGCTGGACATCGTTTGCATCATGCTCACACCGAAGACGAATACAAAGATCCTTACTCTGCGCGCCGAGGTTTTTGGTGGAGTCATATCCTCTGGATTTTGTATCCCCGTGCAGAATTCTTTGAATATGAGCGCTATCAGCGATTTGCTCCTGATTTAGCGCGAGATCCCTTTTACCGTTGGCTCAATCGCTACTTTCTCGCACTACAAATTCCAGTTGGATTGTTGCTTTATGCACTTGGCGGTTGGTCATTCGTTATCTATGGTATGTTTTTGAGATGTGTGATTCTCTGGCATACGACTTGGTTCATCAACTCAGTCACTCATCTGTGGGGATACCGCAGCTTTGACAGCAATGATAATTCTCGTAATCTTTGGTGGGCAGCTATTCTCACCTATGGCGAGGGGTGGCACAATAATCATCATGCCTATCCTCACGTAGCCAAATGTGGTTGGCGCTGGTGGGAAATCGATATGACTTGGTGGGCAATTAGATTGCTGAAAACAGTCGGTTTGGCAAAAGATGTCAACCTGCCCCCTGCGGTGTAAACGATCGGTTTTGAGCCGGACACGATATTACCCCTTTCCTCAACCTCAAGCATCTATTTTCAGTAATGATGCCAGCTTACAGCCAGAATTATTGCTCTGGCTGCTTCTACTGTTGCTAGCTAATGCTTTGTTTTTGTTCTTCAACTCTACAATATCAGCGCTCTCTTATCTAGAGAGCGCTTTTCTGGTTTTACAAGTTAGAGACAGAGTTTCACATGGAAATTCAATACAGTTCAGAATGAGCAACAAAACCCTGATACACGATTTATCGCGTCTTAAAAGACCAATAATCTACACCAATAACCCTTAACCCAAGCGTATTGTCTAGAAATCCGCAAATAGTGGTTGATGAGAGGATAAATATAACTATATAGTAATATAAGATAGATGATAAATAAATTGAATCCTTATGTCAAAGATCCCTTCTCCAAAGAATACTTCTGAACTCCTTGCTCCTGTTGCTGAGTATTTCAAGGTACTCTCTGAAACTAGTCGCTTGCAAATTTTGAGTTGTCTCAGAACCGGGGCGATGAACGTTACCGAAATAGGCGAAGCTACGGGTTTAGGGCAAGCGAATCTCTCAAAACATTTAAAAGTATTGACTCAAGCAGGCTTGGTGTCCCGTCAGCAGAAGGGAGTTAGCGTCTACTATGCGATCAGCGATCCTGTGATTTTTGATTTATGTGAATTAGTTTGCGATCGCATTGGCAATCAAATACAAAAACGGGCTAAAGAATTTGAACAGATCAAAGCCTTTAGCACCCTATGAAAATAATCCAGAAGCCTTGGTCTGGAGTTTGTCGCAGACTTCTGAGTTCTAAGTTGAGAAATCAAATTTATCATTCATCTCTTGATTCCTCACAAGTTACTCAAGTTTTTTTCCTAATTTAAGAGTAGAGCCAAATTTTTCATAGATGTAACCATATTGTTTATTTATGAAAATCCTGGTGAAAACAATAATTTCAATTTCTTGAAAATACTAAATATTCGGAAACAATTGAACAACGAGGGGAAACGTTATGACTGTTTTCAGAACTATCAAACATCAAATACGCCATCTTCTCATAGCTTTGCAACGAGTTATTCAATATGTAGCACAAGCAGTTACTAAAATTTTTGCTCCCACTAACGATCAATATCCAGCAATAGGAGTTCAGCCGTTTACAGGAGAATCTGCCGATAAGAAAAAACAAAATCACTAGCTTTGAAATAATCAGAACACTGTTGAATATTTTTCAAATGCATCATTTCAAATTGACAGTGCTTCTTTATATTTAGCTAGATGAAGATAACTTTGCTTTTGATTAAATAATTCAACATAGAGTTTCTTATGGAGATTGTAAGGAAGATAAACGATGAGTTAGCGATCGCAGGACAAATCACACTCGAACAACTGCCACAAGTTGCCCAAGAAGGATTCAAGTCAGTAATTAACCTGCGATCGCCCGATGAGCAAGGATTTCTGAATAGCGAACAAAAAAAAATTGAGCTTTTAGGACTTTCTTACATCAATATACCCGTTCAGGTTGAGTTAATGAATGATGAAACTGCTACCTCTTTGTTCGAGCAGATTAACACACTATCCAAACCACTTTTAGTACATTGTGACTATGCCATGCGGTCTGCGGTAGTCGTATTAATGTATATTGTATTACGGCAAGGAGCGACTTTGCAGCAAGCATTTAAACAAATTGAACAATTTGGTTTATTTAGGGCTGTGAACGATTAGTTACTTCATCCACAATTGATTGAACTGGACAAAAAAACATCAAGATTTGATTCCAAATCTGAAGCATGAGCAATTAGTTAGAGGATGTTTGAAAAGTATTGGATGAATAGAATTCGCTACTACTTGAAGAAGTCAGAATAAAGACGCGACGCTCGTGACGCTCGTTCGCGTAGCGTGTCGCAGACAAGACTCGCTAACACTGCGCTATCGCCTTTGGCGTCTCTCCTTGGGAGAATACTCGCTACCATTACGCTATCCGCTCTTTCGTTCAAAATACCCAACTGAATTCTGTCTCCTGACTCCTGAATTCTGTTTTGATAAATTAGACTTTTCAAACAACCTCTTAGCAAGGCTCAATAACTACAAAAAGCGTAACGGTATGTTAACTCAATTATGACTAAAACAATTGTTAATTTAACATTGCAAGTGCTTGTTGGAGAAATTGAGAATATTTTAGAAACTTATCCCCATTATCCCTATCAGCAAGCTTTCGCAATTACTGAATTACGTCAAGAACTCATTGCTTACGTACTCAATAGAACTTCAAGTTGCTATGCCGTTGTTGATGAGCAGAAACAACAATCTATTGGCTTTAATTGTTTACCTTATTCCAAAGAGGAAAGGTTATGTATACAAACTTTAATTAGAGAAGGAATCAAGCAAATTATTCAACAAAATTCTGAAGAAGTTAGTCACCAAATCCCACCAGAAATTGAGTCAGCTTACGCTCCTTCTCATTGGTTTGGCTGAAATATTATAGTCTGGGTAAAGGGTAAATTTCAGCCTTTTCCCTTTTTTTTGGGTAAGGTTATATCAACCAAAGCAAGTATCCGTTACGTTCTGACTGGTTCCCAGCCTAGAGGCTGGGAACCCATTCTAGGAGGCTCCGCCTCCAGTAGCTTGACAAGAGGCAGAAGCCCACTTTAAATACATTCCCAGCTCTAGGCTGGGAACAAGACGAAACAAGCCTTTGGGCTTTTCTTAGTGCAAATATAAAATTTATTAATACGTATCTATCTTAGGTTATAGTTTATCTAGTTTATGAAGATGTGATAGTTGATGGTTTTCAACAGCATGAGAACTACACTCATACTGGCCATGTTTTACAAAAAAATAAATCTATATGCTATGCATAGACGAGCGCCTTTATCTTTATTTTTAGGAATATTAACGAGTTCTAGCTGTTTTATCTTCAGTGTAGTAGCCCAAGTCCCATCTAATTCGCAGCACTCCTCGACTCGGAGTGAAGCTGAAGCTGCTAGTTGGCTTGAAGCCCATCGCTCGCAGCCAGCCGCTTTACGAGCATTTGTACAGCGAATGCCGAAGGGAGGAGATATCCACAGTCATCTCAGCGGGGCTGTGTACGCAGAACACTATCTGGAGTGGGCTGCCACCGATGGGTATTGTGTGAATCCAAAGATGGGAACTTTAGTTGAACCTAAAGCTTGCGGTCAGGACAGTAGCTATTTTCCAGCCTCAGAATTATTAAACCGAACATCTGTTTATGATTCCCTAATAAATCGTTGGTCTACTCGTAACCTCCAATTTGCTGGAAAATCTGGACACGACCAATTTTTTGAGGCTTTTAGTGGTTTTGGGTCAATATCAGACTCTATGAGCCGTCGGGATGATATGGTTGCGTCAGTAGCAAATCGGGCAGCTTCGCAGCATATTACCTATCTAGAGTTAATGCTTACCGTTCAGGGCAGTGAGGTTCGACAGCTAGGGCGTGAAGTTGGTTGGAATAAGGATTTGCAAGAGATGCACCGTCAATTGCTCAAACAAGGATTAACCAAGCTAGTGACACTTGGCAGCCAGCAATTTGCACAGTTGGAGGGCGAAGTCTCGAAAACACTCGGTTGCGGCACTCCATCGGCACAGGCTGGATGTGCAGTGACGGTGCGCTATGTGCAGCAAACGACCAGAACAAAGTCGCCTGTTGAAGTGTTTGCTCAGTTAGCTTATGCCTTTGCACTAGCTTCATCGGATTCGCGGGTAGTTGGCATCAATCTCGTCGCCCCGGAAGATAACCCGATTGCACTGCGTGACTACACCCTGCAAATGCAAATGCTGCAATTTTTAAAACGCCAATATCCCAATGTCAAGGTTACGCTCCATGCTGGAGAGTTAACTCTGGGGTTGGTTCCAACCGAGGATTTACGTTTCCACATTCGGCAAGCTGTAGAAGTGGCACAGGCATCTCGCATCGGACATGGCGTAGATATTCTTTTTGAGGAGCGTCCCTTCGAGTTGATGGAGCAAATGCGCCGACTCGGCGTGTTGGTCGAAATCTGCCTGACCAGTAATGAGGTAATTTTGAATGTCCAGGGAGATCGGCATCCTTTTAGGGAGTATTGGAAGGCTGGAGTACCACTGACCCTTGCTTCTGATGATGAAGGCATTTCCCGCATCGATTTGAGTCATGAGTATCTGTTAGCAACAACGAGATATGGGCTGGGATATAAAGACCTCAAGCGACTGGCTCGCAATAGCTTAGAATATAGTTTCGCTCCGGGAAATAGTCTGTGGGAGTCGCCTGAATTTAAGGCAATGGTTGCAGCTTGTGCAAGCGATACCCCTGGTAAAACTTCTATTTCTCAAGGGTGCAGTGCTTTTTTGCAAAAGAGCGATCGCGCAGTTGAGCAAGATGCTGGCAAATTCCCTCTATTGAATAAGGTATTTCTGGAATCAAAATCACATCTGCACCGCCTGCTATACCTGCTTGCAGCGCTAAATGACCTGCTTTTCTACCCATAACCTCCACAATCATCACCCGGTCATGGCTGGCTGCTGTAAAAGTCAGAGCGTTAAGAGCATTTGTAATTGTGTTAACAGCAGTATCAAATCCCACCGACCTTTCTGTGAGTGCCACATCATTATCAATTGTTTTCGGAACACCAACAAAATTCCAATTTCCTTGGTGTGCAAGATTGTGAAGAATACTTAAGCTACCATCACCACCAATGCCTATTAGTGCGTCTAGCTCTAAAGTCTGATAATCGGCAATAATCTCACTAGCATGAGCCAGTGTATCTCCTTTGTTGATAGTTCCTAAGATAGTTCCTCCCATAAAAAGCAAGGGGTCAATCCCACGCAAGTCTAGACCGTGCATCTTGAGAGTAGTTGCTTTACCTTCTAGGAGTCCCTGCGTTGCATAAGAAATTCCCAGCACTTCCCAATCATAAGTAAGTGTTGCATGGCTGACAACAGCCCGAATCACAGCATTAAGTCCAGGACAATCTCCACCACTGGTAAGAATACCAATTCGTTTGCGGTTTTTCATAAAATTATTAGATGAGAAATATCTATACGACAGAAATTGCTGGTTAAATTTAGGATGCTACTTCTAACCAGTCAAAAATTTGGTTTAGCTGGGTAAGAGTTATTAGTCCATACTGCCAAAGAACCATAGGCAACAAACTTGGAGTTTGCTCAACATGACGTAAAGCCAAGCTAATAGCAGCAGCAGGAATTGCCAACTCCTCTAGTAAAAAGTTAATTAATTTAATGTATTTTCTAGATTCCATGTTGATTCCCCTCCTATAGCTTTGTCTATACAGGATATAGATAAAATTATGCAAAACATTTGAGGAACCTGTGAGGAAGTGCAATATTATCTCTTAAGTTTCATCAAATTCAGAAAATAAGACTAGTAAATATTTATACTTAAAAAAACCAAATGTCCAAGAGTCAAGTTTTGTATCATAATTGTCATCTTCACAACTTTCTCAAACACTTTTTGTACATTGAAGCTAGAGCCAAACTATGAATTGTTCTGGCTTTAGATAAGTTAAATATCTGGGAAAAAAGTTATGAATACTGCTGTCAAATATGACCTAGAAGTTGTTAAAGAAGAAGCGCGCCAACTTATTCACAAAGGACTTGTGAGGCGTAACCAGCCAATTTATGCCTTGTGTCAGTATATTCCTGGTCGTGATTGGGTTTGTGTTGAGCTTGAGCTAGAGAAAAACGACTTTTTACTCAGAGATAAGATTATTGATCTGCTGGGTCGTGAAGACTGGATTGAAGATTGAAACAATAAATGTAAAGCTAAAAGAGCAAACAAACAGTGTTGCTTGATGAATAATCAGGTGAGAGCCAATTTTTAGCAGGGTACAATTGGCAGAATTTATCTGTAAAATCAATCCCTTCTCCCAAGAGAAGAGGCTACGCAAACGGGTTCAGCAGTCGTTCATGGGGAGAAATCCCCTTCTCTACAAGACACTCTGCGTTGGCGTTAGCCTCTGGCTTTGGGAGAAGACCACACTGCTTCATCAAAATCTCAAATTGGATGACAGCTACCATCCAACATCCTCACAAGTTCCTCAAAGTATCTTCCTATAAACATAAGTGTCAGATAAATAAAATGCTCATTAACTAAAAGCAGCCCTTGCAACTTTCTGCACTTAATATTAAGGAAGTTTTACTATGGTGCTAAAAACACTTTCCAATCAAAACACCGAACATCAAGTGTTATCACAAGCTCTTGTGTTACCTTTGGAAAAAGTAGGAATTGCAGATATTCCTACAGTGGGAGGCAAAAATGCTTCTTTGGGAGAAATGATTCAGCAGCTTAAATCTAAAGGCGTGAAAGTTCCTACGGGATTTGCTACTACCGCTAACGCCTATCGCTATTTTATGCAAACAGCAGGCGGAGTGTTAGGAATCTTGATATTTCTCGTAGTTTAAAGTTAATTCATGCGATGCGCAACTTATTCTTGAAACCCCACTTTCATTCCTCTCTTTCTGTGGGGGAGAGGCTTTGATTCTTACTCCCCAATGTTAGTGAGGAAGCAGGGTGGTTTCATACGAAAAAAGAAAAATACATAAGTCTTGATTTCTCGTTTTGTGTCTAGGTTTTTTCCCTCACTTCCATTCCTCTCCCCCACGGAGGGAAAGGCTTTGAAACTCAGTCTTAATTGTTCTCTGCTTGTATGAAACCACCCTGCCCAACGTTAGTAGGGAAGTAGTTGGGGGTTAGGTTTAAGAGAAAGTTGCACACGGCGTTAATTCAACACGAATCGTTCGCAAAGCAATAGGCATCATTTATGGTAAATGATGCCTACTTGTTGTCCGTTACGCCGTCTGTTTAGAAGCCGTTTTTGAGTCTGCGGTTGATTTTAAGCGAGTGATGGTGGCTTTCCGAATGCGATCGCTTTTGCGTACCCCGCCTGTCATCTCGTATTCCCGGCTGTCTTTGCCATACTTCAATGCCACACCACTAACTAAGCGTTCTGAAGTTTCGCGGATGGTCTTTTCAAGGGTTTCTATTTTTGCCTTTGCTGAGTCAATGGCGGTTAGCATCATATTATACTGGTCAATTTGGTTGCGGAGTTGCCCGGTTAACTCGGTTAAATGGTTTAAACTGATGGAATCCCCAAAGTCAAGGCTGGAATCAATTGATTTAAATCCGATTACTCTCTGTTCGGTTTTTTCTAGCACGGGAGAAGTTCTTTTTTTGCGTGGCATCAATGCACATCTTTTACTAAACTTATCTTTCTAGGGTGTCTCAATGGGACAATGTAACGGTTCAATAAAGCTTGCAAATAAAGGTGTTTTTTGTAATAAGATTGGATTAATAGCTCAGTAATTACACGATGCTAGAGAATAAAAGGTTGAGAACGGACTTGTGTTCTGAACGAATGGACTTGTGTTCTGAACGAATAGACTTGTTTTGTGAACGAATAGACTTGTTTTGTGAACGAATAGACTTGTGTTCTGAACGAATAGACTTGTGTTCTGAACGAATGGACTTGTGTTCTGAACTAAAACCATCAAAATGCTTCCAGGTGTTTTGGTTATGGTGGGCGAAACCGTGACAGTGGCGATCGCAGCATACTCTGTAGGTGCTAACCAAGGTTACATTTATATTCGTGCTGAATATCCCGTCGCAATCAATCGTCTGCAAATTGCCATTCGCCAAGCCCAACGCCTCGGTGTCA
This sequence comes from Nostoc sp. JL23, assembly GCF_017115065.1. NCBI lineage: Bacteria > Bacillati > Cyanobacteriota > Cyanophyceae > Nostocales > Nostocaceae > Nostoc > Nostoc sp. JL23. The sequence goes on along the minus strand of NZ_JABXKN010000132.1, from coordinate 98,836 downwards.
ACTAGGTTCGATGATGGGTTCCGGCGGCATGATTGTCATGGACGAAAGCACCAACATGGTAGATGTCGCCCGCTTTTTCATGGAATTCTGCATGGATGAGTCTTGTGGTAAGTGCATCCCCTGTCGCGTTGGTACAGTGCAGTTGTATAAATTGTTGACAAAGATTAGTGAAGGTAAAGCATCCTTTGCTGACTTGAAATTGTTAGAAGAACTGTGCGATATGGTGAAACATACCAGTTTGTGCGGCTTGGGACAGTCAGCACCCAATCCGGTATTTAGTACATTGCGTTATTTCCGGGATGAGTATTTGGCTTTGATTAAACAAACCGCCATATCTTCTTAAAAATACAAAAGGTACAACTTCACAACTTCCTCAACATTTTTGTTTACTCTTGAAGTATAACCAGCGATGGAGGGTGAGAAAATGAACGCACCTATTGCTCATACCGAAGAAAATATCGAAAAGATTCAAGCTGAGATCGTGGCTACAGAGTCGGAAGCGAAAACTGAGGAAAAGATTGCTGTGGAAGAATTTAGCATCCGTGGTGATGCCTTAGTTACCAAATTTAAGGAACTCATTCATCAAGGAAATATTCGCCGGATTATTATCAAAAATGAAGAAGGAAGGATATTGATTGAAATCCCGTTAACAGTTGGAGTGGTTGGTGGTGCGATCGGTGCGGCTCTATTTCCAGTCATCGCTGCTGTTAGCGTCATTGGCGCAATGGTAGCTCATCTCACTATTGTGGTTGAGAAACGAGAATAACCTGGGGATTGAATGGCATACTTGTAGCATGTATCGCCTCATTACAGCTATTTTCAGGTAAATAGACCATGTTCTAGGGGCGCATATCTGTGCGTCCCTAATAAGTTAGGCAAATGTTTACCAAAGTTTTTTTAAGCATTGCTGCATTGGTGGCAATCGCATTCATAATTCTAGTTATCATCGGTGTAAAGAACGAACAGGAAGTTGATAGAATTTGGCGATCGCTCGAAGGATTGCCAACAGAAAATCGTTTTACTAAAGATATGGTTGCAGGATTACCTGCTCCTGTACAACGCTATTTTTTACATAGCATTGCACCAGGAACTCCTCTTGCTTCCTCTGTCAGCTTGGAAATGAGTGGCAGTTTTAGGATGGCGCAGGATAAACCGTGGATACCAATGCAAGCTACAGAAATTCTCTCAACAAAAGGATTTGTCTGGAAAGCAAGGATTGGTAGTGGTTTGTTTCAAATGATCGGCAGCGATCGCTATACCAACAAATCTGGTCGAATGCGGTTCTCTCTTTGGGGACTGATTCCGCTCGTCAATGCCCACAGTCCTGATATTACTCGCTCTAGTATTGGACGATTCGCAGGAGAATTTTTCTGGCTACCTTCTGTTTTACTACCTCAGTGCGGCGTAAGTTGGAAAGTAATAGATGAGAAGACTATCCAAGCTAGTCTAAAAGTTGATGATGAACCTGTAACGCTGACACTGTTTATAGATGCTAACGGCAAACTCCTAAAGCTTTCTCTGCCACGTTGGGGAGATCAAACAGAAGATGGTAGCTATACTTACATTCCATTTGGCGGAGAGTACCAAGAAGAAAAGACATTTGGAGGATTTACAATTCCTTCCCAGATGAGTGCAGGCTGGTGGTTTGGGACAGAGCGTTACTCTGAATTTTTCCGTGCCACGATTGAGCAAGCTGAGTTTCGTTAAAGAATATAGCTATTTAAAAATGCTGAGGTCATAAATGTCAATAAAAACTTTAACAATCAACGATCAATTAATCAGCGCCCGTGAGGAAGAAACTATTCTCCAAGCAGCCCAGGATGCAGGAATTCACATTTCAACTTTGTGTCACTTGCAAGGGGTTGGGGATGTTGGGGCTTGTCGGCTATGTTTAATAGAAATTGCTGGCAGTAATAAACTTCAACCTGCTTGTGTGACAAAAGTTACTGAAGGAATGGAAGTTCAAACAAATAGCGATCGCTTACAAAAATATCGTCGCACAATTATCGAAATGCTATTTGCTGAAGGCAATCACATTTGTTCGGTTTGTGTAGCTAATGGTAATTGCGAATTGCAAGACTTAGCCATTGAAATGGGTATGGATCATGTGCGTTTGGATTACCATTTCCCCGATCGCAAAGTTGATATTTCTCACGATCGCTTCGGCGTCGATCACAACCGTTGTGTTCTTTGCACTCGTTGCGTCCGTGTTTGCGACGAAATCGAAGGAGCGCACACTTGGGATATGGCGGGTAGGGGGACAAATTCTCATGTAATCACTGATTTAAATCAGCCTTGGGGAACCTCAGACACTTGTACTTCTTGCGGCAAATGCGTTAATGCTTGCCCAACAGGCGCGCTTTTTTACCAAGGTTCCAGCGTCGGTGAACTGAAACGCAATCGCGCCAAACTTGATTTTTTAGTTACAGCACGAGAGAAACAGCAATGGAACCTTCAGAGATGAAATAAAAAATAATTATTCATTAATCTAATTACAAATTACGAATTATTATGGCTCGTTTAAAATTAGCAACAGTTTGGCTAGGTGGTTGTTCTGGCTGTCACATGTCTTTTCTCGATTTGGACGAATGGCTGATTGATTTAGCAGCACAAGTAGATTTAGTTTTTAGTCCTTTTGTTGATACCAAAGAATATCCCCAAGGAGTGGATGTGGTATTAGTTGAAGGTGCAATCGCTAATGAAGATCACCTGCAAATGATTCAGACAGTCAGAGAGCGATCGCAAATTCTTGTCTCCTTTGGCAATTGTGCTGTAACTGGCAATGTTACTGCTTTACGCAATCCTTTAGGTAGTGCCGAACCTGTCCTTCAGCTTTGTTACATTGAAGCGGTGGATATTCATGGTCAAATTCCCCATGAACCAGGTATTGTACCAACATTATTAGATCGGGTGATCCCAGTTCATACAAGAGTCAAAGTTGATGTATAATTACCAGATTGCCCACCTTCAGCAACTAGAATTAAAGCAGTATTAGAGCCACTATTAAGGGGAGAAAAGCCACACTTAGAAGGACGCGAATTTATTAAGTTTGGTTAAACTTCACAAGTTACTCAAATTCTTTATCTAAGTTGAAAGTAAAGTAATTTCCAAATAATTTGAGGAGCAATTATGGCAGTTAATTATCGCGAAAGAATTATTGCTCTTTGGACAGTATTTCTGCTAGGAATATTGTTTCATACACAACTAGGCTTAATGCCACTTTTTCACGGTTTATCTGTTGTCGAATCTCAAAAAGCGACAAATCTCAATGATATTTCTGGAATTATGTGGTTGATGCTGGGATTTTTTGCCCTACCAATGCTCGGAATTATCGTTACTGCTTTTACCGATTCAAAGCGTTATCGAAGTATTCATTTTGGTTTAACTATCTTTTACAGCATCATCAACTTACTACACCTGATTTTAGATTTCTTTGTCCAACCAGTTCTCTGGTATCAGATAGCCTTAATGGTCTTGTTATTCTTTGTGGGTTTATTATTAAACATTACTGCTTTTAAATGGATGCGGCTGCACACCAGGGCTAATCAATCACACCACAATCTAGAAAGCTCACATTTTTAGCTGTTAACTCAAATTGTTAGCGAGATTTTTTTGGTAATTTATAACCTATTGCAACTTCAACCAAATCAATTTAGATTTTCCATATACACCTTAAATATTGGGAAAAATCTATTCTCAATCTGAAGAATATTAAATTGATTAAATCCGTATTGCATCAGCTTCCTTATACATTTGGAGAGCATTATGTTGAAAGCATCTGACATTATGACTAAAGATATTGCTACGATTCGCAGTTCTGCAACGGTAGCTGAAGCAGTCAAACTTTTAAGGGCAAGGGACTGGAAAGCTCTGGTTGTAGATCATCGCCATGAACAAGATGCCTATGGCATTATTACCGAAAAGGATATTGTCTATAAAGTGATTGCTTATGATAAAGATCCCTCTAAAGTGCGTGTTTATGAAGTGATGACCAAGCCTTGTATCGTTGTCAATCCCGATCTAGGCTTAGAATATGTAGCACGATTATTTGCTGACCATAATTTGCAGAGAGCGCCTGTTATTCAGGGCAAACTACTGGGTATCATTTCCCTGGCTGACATTCTCGCTAATAGTCACTTTCTTGAAAAACCCCATACTATCCTACTAGAACAACAGCTTGAGGACGAAATTAAACACACTCGTGCCGTTTGCGCTCAAAAAGGTATTCGTTCAGAAGAATGTGCTGCTGCTTGGGATGCAATTGAGGAATTACAAGCTGAGATAGCACATCAACGGGCAGAGAAAGTTGTAAAAACTGCTTTTGAAGAATACTGTGATGAATATCCAGAAGCCAAAGAAATTTATGACAACTGGTGTAGTGGATAAGCTCATCAATACAGCAGTTTTCTTTTGCATAAAATGTTTTGAGGCAGAAGGCAACATTCTCAACTTGTTCATCTTCCTCCTCGGTTTGGGTGCATTCTGCTGGTGGTGGATAAAACGCGATCGCATGACAGTTAAGCAACTCCAAATGGTCTAGTGCTCAGTTCGTAGTAAGCACTTTAGTGCTTCAAAATTTAGGACTAAAGTCCTGACTACGAACTTATTGTTTCCTCATATATAGCGTCTCAAAAATAACAACTCACCACCGAAAAGAGAGGCTTATGTCTCAAAAAATTATTATCGATCCAGTTACTCGCATTGAAGGACACGCCAAAATCTCTATTTACTTGGATGATAACGGACAAGTCAGCGATGCTCGGTTTCATGTCACAGAATTTCGTGGTTTTGAGAAGTTTTGTGAAGGTCGTCCTCTCTGGGAAATGCCAGGAATTACGGCGCGGATTTGTGTAATTTGTCCGGTGAGTCATTTGTTAGCCTCTGCCAAAGCAGGCGATCGCGTTCTTGCGGTGACAATTCCCAAAGCTGCCGAAAAACTGCGCCGCTTAATGAATTTGGGACAAATTATTCAATCCCACGCCTTGAGTTTCTTCCATCTCAGCGCCCCAGATTTATTGTTAGGAATGGATAGCGATCCTCAAAAACGCAATGTATTTGGCTTGATTGCAGCAGAACCAGAACTAGCACGTGGGGGAATTCGTTTGCGTCAATTTGGACAAGAAATTATCGAACAATTGGGAGGACAAAAGATACATCCATCATGGGCGGTTCCTGGTGGTGTCCGCGAACCATTATCGCAAGAAGGACGCACCCATATTCAAAACCGCATCCCAGAAGCACGCACGATAATATTAGATGCACTGGGTAGATTTAAACGCTTAATCAAAGATTACGAAAAAGAAATACAAACCTTTGGGAATTTTCCTAGCTTATTTATGGGGTTAGTCACTCCCGATGGTTTGTGGGAACATTACGACGGACATATTCGCTTTGTAGATAGCGCTGGGAATATCATTGCTGATAAACTCGATCCTACTAATTATCAAGAATTTATCGGTGAAATAGTTCAACCGGATTCTTATTTAAAGTCTCCCTACTATCGTTTTTTGGGTTATCCTGACCAGAGCGATCGCTGTCGTTTAGATAGTGGTATTTATCGGGTAGGCCCGCTAGCACGTCTGAATATTTGTAATCATATTGGCACGCCTTTAGCTGATGCGGAATTACGAGAATTTAGAGATTATGGCAAAGGTACAGTTACATCATCATTTTTCTATCATTACGCCCGATTAATTGAAATTTTGGCTGGCATCGAACGCATAGAAATTATCATAGATGACCCAGATTTAATGTCTGCCAAATTGCGGGCTGATGCTGGGATTAACCAATTAGAAGCAGTTGGTTGTAGTGAAGCGCCACGCGGGACATTATTTCACCATTATCAAGTTGATGAAAATGGGTTACTTCAGAAAGTAAATTTAATAATTGCCACAGGTCAGAATAATTTAGCGATGAATCGCACAGTAGCTCAAATTGCCCGACATTTTATTCACGGTTCGGAAATTACTGAAGGGATGTTAAACCGAGTTGAGGCAGGAATTCGAGCTTTTGACCCTTGTTTGAGTTGTTCTACTCATGTGGCGGGACAAATGCCTTTACATATTCAATTAGTTGATGTTGATGGAAGTGTTGTTAATGAGGTTTTGCGAGAGTAATTTATTTAGAATTCTGGATCATTAATTCTTGCTTAAAAACAACACATTCATAAAAGTTCTCTCGTAACATTTCACCTTCATGTTTCTGTGATTTTCATTCCAAAATGCGAATCTATTAAGAGCGATAATACCTAATGTCACGATAACAGAAGCATGAAAGCGTGAATAGAAAACTCCTCATTTCTCCTCAAGAAATCACGTCACTGCTAGCAGAAAAATCATCACAAACTGTCATTATCGATACGCGAAGTCAAGAAGATTATGCTATTTCTCATATTTCTCAAGCCATAAATATTAGAGATTTTTTCACATATCTTTTAGAGAATTCCTCCCCAACAGGATTAAAGGAATTGCAAGAGTACTTTGCAGAAATCATGAGCAGCGTAGGAATATCTGGTACGGAACAGTTAATTGTTTACGAAGATGCTTTAAATAAAGGTTATGGTCAATCTTGTCGAGCAGCTTTCTTACTGAAATATTTGGGTTGCACTCACGTATCTATTTTACACGGAGGATATAGAGCATGGCTCAAGGCAGGATTACCTACTACCGATGAAGTACCGAAGCGTGAAAGCAGCATATTTAGATTGCATCCCAACGCTGACATAATGGTGACTACCACGGAGATGTTGCAAGCAATTGACAATCCAGTAATTATTAAATTAGATGTGCGCGATCGCAACGAATGGCTTGGGTTGAGTTCTTCTCCTTACCATCCTGATTTTTGTCCCCGCAAAGGCAGAATCCCTAACGCTGTATGGTTAGAATGGCATCATCTGATGAATTCTGAATCGGAAATTCCCACGTTTCGATCGCCAGATGAAATCCGAGAAATTTGTCAGTCAGTAGGTATTACTTCAGAGTCTATTGTGTATATTTACTGCTTTAAGGGTTCAAGGGCTGCTAATACATTAATAGCCCTTGAAGAGGCGGGAATTTCTGCTAGAAATTATTTTGGCTCTTGGAATGAATGGTCTCGTGATTTTTCACTACCAATTGATAGCAGAGTCATGCAATGAGCGTATCAAGCATTGCCTTCCCAAGATCGCCATTCTTGAATTCTGCGAGACTGATGAACTTGGGCGTGAGCGCTTAATCGAACGCTGAATAAACCTTACAACACCACACCAAATCTATGATTTAGGGGTGCAATAATTACGTGGTGGCTCTGAATCATCTACCCATTGATTCTGACTCCTGAATTCTGAATTATTCTTCAATCAAACATCAACATTTATCTGTTCTATCTGTCTAGCGGCTTTATCCCAAAGCTTTGCTGAAGTCTCATCTTGCCAATGAGTTCTCAGATTTTCCGCTTTTTTGTGACATATTCGCTCTAACATTTCTAATATTGCAGATAATGTCAATTTATTAATTAATGATTCTAAAATCTCCATATATTCTTTTTGCATGATACTCACCTCTTGAACTTAATCTAATATATGCTGACAAAACCCACTTCTTCTTAATCTATGTATTAAGAATTGTTGCAGATTGTACTAATATTTTGCTAGCTTATACATACAGTTTAACCTATTTTGAATAGTCAATTTTGAGAATTTATTTTTAATAGATGAAAAAACTGTTTAATTAAAATATTTCCTCACAAGTTCCTCAAATTTTTTATCTAACCTAAAAATAGGGTTGGATAAGTAAAAAGTATGAATTGTAATGCGATGGGCTATATTCTACCGGAGGCGGTCGCAATTGGTTACGGTAATGAGTTGCGTAGTGATGATGGCATTGGTCAACGAGTAGCTAAGATGTTGCAGTTATCAAATGTGAAATCCATTGCTGTCCACCAACTTACCCCCGAACTTGCCCAAGCATCAATAAATACTGCCAAAGCAGTATTTATTGATGCTTGTTTAGTGTCCAAAAGTTCCCAGGTGCAAGTACAATCACTCTTACCTAACTCTTCCAATGTTATCACCGGACATACAGCCGATCCGCGATCGCTCTTAACTTTGACTCTAGCCCTGTACGGTCATTGTCCGCCAGCTTGGTGGGTGACGGTACCAGGAGTGAACTTTGAATTGGGTGAGAATCTATCACCTCTTGCTGAACAAGGAATAGAGATAGCAATTGATAAAATCAACCACTTAATCAAAACTGCGAGGAAAGAATTATGCATGAAGTTGGCATGATGCAAAATATTCTTGATGCTGCTGTCAAACGAGCTAAAGACGAAGGCGCTCAACATATTCGTTTAGTACAAATGCGCGTGGGTGAGGCATCTGATGTAGTGCCAGATTCTTTGGAGGTTGCCTTTGATGTTGCCAAAAAAGGAACAATAGCGGAAGATGCCAAACTGCAAGTAGAGAATGTTCCTGTTGTTTGTTATTGCTCGAATTGCAACATTGAATTTAACCCAATTAGCGAACTGAATGAATGTCCAGAGTGTCAGCAAGCTTATTGTGAAGTGCGTCAAGGCAACGAGTTTGAACTGGCTTTTTTAGAAGTGTCTTGATTCATCGCCTGAATATTATTGAAGTTATCAATCAACTTGCAATGTATCAGGCAGATAAAATCAACTGTATAATAAATGTTTGAATAACAAAGCGCTCAACTAGTCCCCAATAAATTTTATTTCTTCACAAGTTTCTCAGTTTCTTGTCCTAATGTGGATTGAGCTTAATGATGGCTAGCTCTAACGGGACTTTCGCAGGTGCAAGAAGATGAAGAACAGAACATTTGCAACCATAGACGGCAATGAGGCTGTTGCCCAGGTTGTCTATCGAATCAATGAAGTCATTGCGATTTATCCCATTACTCCTTCTTCACCGATGGCTGAGTGGGCAGATGCTTGGGCTAGTGAAGGAAAACGCAATATTTGGGGTACTGTTCCCTCGGTGGTACAGATGCAGAGTGAGGGAGGTGTGGCTGGTGCTGTACATGGTGCTTTGCAAACTGGTTCACTGACAACCACATTTACAGCATCGCAGGGATTATTGTTGATGATCCCCAATATGTACAAAATTGCTGGAGAATTAACACCTACAGTTTTTCATATTGCCGCGCGATCGCTAGCCGCGCAAGCCCTCTCTATTTTTGGCGATCATAGTGATGTCATGGCGGCGCGTAGTACTGGTTTTGCTATGTTGTGTGCCGCATCAGTGCAAGAAGCACAAGACTTTGCTTTGATCGCAACACGAGCGACTTTAGAATCACGAATACCCTTTCTGCACTTTTTTGATGGTTTTCGTACCTCTCACGAAATTAACAAAATTGAACTGTTAGCAGAAGATGACTTACGAAAATTTATTCCCGATGAATTAGTATTGGCCCATCGGTCGCGCGCCCTCACCTCCGATAAACCTGTTTTGCGCGGTACAACCCAAAACCCTGATGTCTACTTTCAAGCTAGAGAAACTGTCAATCCTTACTATCTAGCTTGTGCAGACATCACCCAGAAAGTCATGGATGAATTTGCGGCGATGACTGGGCGACAATATCAACTATTTGAATACCACGGCGATCCAGCAGCCAAACGAGTTATTGTGCTTATGGGTTCTGGTTCTGATGCTGTACATGAAATAGTAGATTACCTCAACACCTGTGGTGAGCAAGTGGGCGTTTTGAAAGTACGACTATATCGCCCATTTTATGCCAAGTGCTTTGTCGCCGCCTTGCCAGCAACTACCTGCACCATCGCCGTTCTCGATCGCATCAAAGAACCAGCCGCATCTGGTGAACCATTATATTTGGATGTAGTTGCTGCTATCCATGAGGAATGGGGAGATAAGAGAGCAGGGGAGAAATTAGAGTTAGATTCCCCTCTGCCTAAAGTCGTTGGTGGTCGTTACGGTTTATCTTCTAAAGAATTTACACCAGCGATGATTAAAGCGGTCTTCGATAACCTTGCTGCATCTGAACAAAAAAAAATCATTTTACTGTGGGAATCAATGATGATGTCAACAGCCATTGCATCGCCCACGGTATCAACATGAGTACAGCAATGCATAATCAAAAAGCTGCTGTCGATTCCGGTCAATGGTTATTGTATCGATTTAATCCAGACCGTATCAAACAGGGAGAAAACCCACTACAACTAGATTCGCGTACACCAAAGTTACCGCTAGAGCAATATATGTATCTAGAAAACCGCTTCAAAATGTTAACTAAAAGTAATCAAGAAGCGGCACAACAGTTACTTAAAGAAGCTCAAGCCGATGTCAAAACCCGTTGGCAAATGTATCAATATTTGGCTGCCAGAAATTATGAAATCGAGCAATAGACTTCTTGCAGAAGTGGGAGAAAGGGATGGAATTTCTTTTAGCCTTTCCCCGACACAAATATGGCAAAACGTTCTAGAATTTTCTGATTAGCAAGAGGAAAAAGTTTTTGTGTGTCGAATTGAATATATTTGTGGCGACGCTTTAACCCACTTTCGGCAAAAGCTTATCTATGCCAAATCTTTATTAAGAAGCGTTTGAGCTATTTTAAAGTGAAAATCTTTTCTAATATCTGAAAACTTTGCAACAGTTTGTCAAATGAGAGAATGGGCATTGGATGAGGCAGAGGTGGAGAGGGGAAAGGCTTACTGCAACTTCTCCCCTGCTCCCCTCATCTCCCTATTTACTCGAATGCGACTTTTCCGGCATGACTATATTAGTGTGGCTTGCCTTGCCATTTTTGCCGTTAGTATGTCCGTTACCATTGCGGGGATGGATAACACCATAACCACCGTGGTTACGTTCGTAAATTACATTAATCTCTCCAGTTTCAGAATTGTGGAACATATAAAAGTCGTGTCCCACGAGTTGCAGTTGTTCTAGGGCTTCTGCAACGGTCATCGGCGGCATAGAAAAGTATTTGGTGCGGACGACTTCGTTGGGCAATTCGGCGGTGCGATCGCCAATTAAATCTGTTACTATCGACTCTGGAATAACTACTTCTGTTGGTAGAGCTTGAGTTTTGTGGTCTTGACGCCGTTCTTTATATTTCCGCAGTTGACGGGCAATTTTATCTGCAACTAAGTCAATGCTGGCATATAAGCTTTCGCTGCTTTCCTCGGCACGAATAACGCTACCATTAGCATAAATAGTTACTTCAGCCGCTTGTCTTGGATTAATTCGGGGATTCCGGGCGACGCTAAGATGCACATCCACTTCATTTGTAATACTTTGAAAGTGACTAACTGCTTTTTCAATTTTTTGATGTACATACTCGCGAATCGCATCGGTGATTTCAATGTTTTTGCCGTGGATGACAAGCTTCATGTAATACTCTCCCGCTGAATATTTTGGATGTGTGAATTTGCTTTGTATGAAAAGAAATTGCGGTAAGGTTTATTACCCCCGCCAAAACAAATTGTGAACTATATTGTATCTACTGCTGTTAAGCTGTCTCTCAGCTTACTGCATCTGAGGAATTGTCAACTATACCCTTGATTTACCTCCGCATCTCTGCGCTGATGTCTAATTGTATATCCAATTAGCACTCAAGAGTTGAGGAAATCTAATTGTCGCTTCTATGACTACCTTTTCCTTTAAAGGAATGCTTACAGAACTGTTGATAGTTGCTCCTTCTGTGTTCGATTGAGGTTTGCTTGCTGTTGTTCAAGAATACAAGGTTTTGTGGAAGTTTGATTCTGTTTAAAATGCAAACAATGATATTAAAGTCATCAGCCAGTACATTCTTCCTTATTGTCTTGGCATAATGCTTATTGCAGAGAATTCCTCCTAAAACCTATTGAGGTTATATATTCAAGCTAGCACTTTGTATTTTCTAATGCATGTTCCCTTGACTTTCCTTTAAAATCCTTTGCAAAGCTTGACAATTGTTTATTCTAATCCTGTAATTTGAAATATATTTCGTTCTTTATACGGTTGAATTTTGGCATGATCCATAGTAATGATCCACAAAAAAACATTTGTTTGCTGTATAACCAAGGATTAATGCCTTACTTGGAAGCTCATGGATGGCAGCGATCGCTTCTGACTGAGCGCATTCATGACCCAAGTCTAGATGATGTGTTAATTTTGCTAGAACATCCTCCTGTCTACACTTTGGGACAAGGAAGCAACTCAGACTTTCTCAAATTTGATATTGACAAAAGCCAGTATGATGTGCATCGAGTTGAACGGGGTGGCGAGGTTACTTACCATTGTCCCGGTCAACTGGTAGGCTATCCAATTTTAAATCTGCAACGTTATCGTAAAGACCTCCATTGGTACTTACGGCAACTCGAAGAAGTAATAATTCGCGTATTGGCAATTTATGGATTGCAAGGAGAAAGAATTCCAGCTTTTACTGGCGTTTGGTTGCAAGGGCGGAAAGTTGCAGCTATTGGTATTAAAGTCAGTCGTTGGATTACTATGCACGGCTTTGCGTTAAATGTTTGTCCAGACATGACAGGCTTTGAGCGCATTGTACCCTGCGGTATTTCTGACAAACCTGTAGGCAGTTTAGCCGAATGGATTCCAGGTATCACCTGCCAAGAAGTGCGTTTTTACATAGCACAATCTTTTGCGGAAGTCTTTGGCGTGGAATTAGTAGAATCTCAGCCTCAAGGATTTTTACGGTCTGAGTAAATTCAGCTTGTAATATGTAATAAATACTATAGCAGTCCTATTTAAATTGTGAGACACTAATGAGAGTAGTCCATATTTAATAGTATTAAAATAACTATTTAATACCCATTTGAAAAAAGAATGTGATAGATACAAACCTGAAAAGCCAGATTAAATCAAACTTTTTGAATTTTGAATTGGTATAACTGCGGTTGTCAAAGCTAGAATCTGATTATTTCTAGACTTATATACTAACTTTTTACGGCTGTCAAGCACAACTTTGCGCGTGAATTACTCAAATAATCTCCAGGTATATGCCCCATCGATAACATCTCTCAGAGAACGTGATTGGACAGCTTTGATAGAACTATTTGATAGAGACGACGGTGATGAAATTGAAGCCGACATTAGCGGTAGTTTATTTTGGCTAATACCTGAACCTTGTTGGGAAGACGATCCCTTTGATTTTTTGCGCGAGTATCTTTAAAGAGTGATGAGTGCTGAGTGCTGAGTGATGTTAGCGGGAGCGGTGCATTGAGCCAGTGATGAGTGCAAAAGAAGCCTTTAATTTATAACTCCTAACTCCTAACTCCTAACTCCTAACTATCTAACGTTGAGGCGACTTAGGAAAATACGTAGGCGATCGCTTTGGGGATTGGTCAGCACTTCATAGGCTGGGCCTTGTTCTGTCACAATACCTTTGTCCAAAAATATCACTTGATGGGCAACTTCCCGCGCAAATTGCATTTCATGGGTGACAACTACCATTGTCATCCCTTCTGTGGCTAATTGCTGCATCACTTGCAGAACTTCGCCGACGAGTTCGGGATCTAGGGCGCTGGTGGGTTCGTCAAATAGCATGATTTGGGGATTCATACATAAACTACGAGCGATCGCTACTCGTTGCTTTTGTCCGCCAGAGAGTTGTTCGGGATAAGCAGAGGCTTTGTCAGATAAGCCAACTTTTTCTAAATATAATCTCGCTAGTTGGGCGCTTTCTTTTGGTGTTTTACCCAAGACTTTACGCGGTGCGAGTGTCATATTTTCTAAGACGCTGAGATGGGGAAACAGGTTGAACTGTTGAAAAACCATGCCTACTTGTGTTCGTAGTTGCCGCAGTTGGCTATAGTTGACAGTGGGTCGGGATAAGTTAATTCCGTTGATGATTAAACGCCCTTTGTCAATGGTTTCTAAGCGGTTGAAGCAGCGTAGTAGAGTACTTTTACCACAACCGGAGGAACCGATAACTGCAACCACTTCTCCCCGATTGATTTCGCCGGTGATTCCTTTGAGAACTTTGAGGGAACCAAAGTTTTTTTCGATATTGTCAAAAATAATAGCGGGGATGGTATTGTTCATTACTTATGCCAAGCTGCTCTAAATTTGATTGTAAGATTTTTAACGAACCGCCAAGACGCCAAGAGCGCAGAGGGAAGAGAATATAATATGGTTAAATTTGGTTTTGTGCGCTGGTGTGTGGTTGTAGGTTTTTGCTGTTTGTTACTGGCTGGCTGTAGGGTGAATCCTAGTGCGGGGAAAACTCTGCGGGTTGCTACTGAACCGGCATTTCCACCTTTTGAGTTTCAGGGAAAAGGTGGCGAGTTGCAGGGTTTTTCGATTGATTTGATGAATGCGTTGGCGAAGCCCGCCGCAGGCATCGCTTCCTCTGCTAACTTTAAAGTGAATTTTCAAAGTCTGCCTTTTGATGGCATTATCCCAGCTTTGCAAGCCAAAACGGTAGATGCGGCCATTAGTTCGATCACGATTACAGAGGAGAGGGCGAAGACTATTTCTTTTTCCCGTCCTTATTTTAAGGCTGGGTTAGCGATCGCAATTCGTGCAGACAATCAAGATATTACTGGTTTTGACAGTCTCAAAAATAAAAAAATTGCTGTACAAATTGGTACAACCGGGGCTGCAAAGGCTAAGAGTATTCCAGGGGTGCAAATTCGCAGTTTTGATTCTGCACCCATAGCCCTGCAAGAATTGCTCAATGGTAATGTGGATGCAGTAATTAATGATGCACCTGTAACTTTATATGCAATTAATACAGGCAATCTTAAGGAAATTAAAGTAGTAGAGAAATTGTTGACGGAGGAGTTCTATGGCATTGCTACAGCTAAAGATTCGCCGAATTTGGCATTGATAAATGATGGCTTGGATAGGGTGTTAAAAAATGGCACTTATTCCCAGATTTACCAGAAATGGTTTAAAGTTGAACCGCCATCACTACCAGCTAAATCACCATTTGAGAATCAAACTAACGCTGGCGCACCTAAAATATTAACTTCAATTAGCGTGGTTTTGCAGGCTTTTCCAAGTCTGTTGCAGGGTGCATTGATAACGTTGCAATTGACGATACTTTCGGTAGTATTTGGTTTAATTGGCGGTTCCTTAATTGGTATTGTTCGCCTTTCTCATATTGCACCTGTGCGTTGGTTGGCGAGGGCGTATGTAGATTTTTTTCGGGGAACGCCTTTGCTGGTGCAAATTTTTATGATTTACTTTGGTTTACCAGCAATTTTACAAGAACTTGGTTTGACATTTTCTTTTGATCGTCTAAGTGCCGGGGTAATTGCTTTAAGTTTGAATAGCGCTGCATACATTGCCGAAGTTGTTCGTGCTGGGATTCAATCAATTGAACCAGGACAAGCAGAAGCAGCAAAATCATTAGGTTTAAGTTCTGTGCAAACTATGAGTTATGTAATTTTTCCCCAAGCTTTCCGGCGGATGATTCCACCTTTGGGGAATGAGTTTATCAGTTTGTTGAAAGATACTAGCTTAGTTTCTGTGATTGGGTTTGAAGAATTACTACGTAAAGGACAGTTAATTGTTGCTGATAACTATCGCGCCTTTGAGATTTACGCAGGTGTAGCGGTTGTTTATTTATGTTTGACGCTACTTTCTTCCCAAGCGTTTAGCCGATTAGAAGCTTGGATGAATCCCATCAAGCGCTAAGAGACTTTCAAAAAAAATTTCTCAAAATCTAGAGAGCGATCATAAATATAATTATTTAAATTACAAGGATAGCATTATACCTTTTTTCTAGCAATTATAATTTATTGTTTAATTTTAATTAATATTTTGCGGCGAATCCAATAAAAAAGTTATGTAATATCAATCAGATAACACTATTGTTATCATGTACTTGTAATCATTAAGAAATGTAAATAGTAACTATAACCGTAAGTCAATTTAACTTAATGATTTCGTGCTTGCTATTTGAGGGCTGATTATCTCAGTACACTAGAGTTGTAATTAAAACCCAGTAAATAGGTTTGAACTATTCAATGCAAGTCTAGTTTCGGCTGCATTGTAACAGTTCACCTTGCCAGCTTACCACGCCTAATTCAGGCACCAGTTTTGCTAGATGCGATCGTGATCGCATTTATTGCTAGTACAGAAAGTTTACTTTCAGCTGTAGCAGTAGATCGACTGCATACCGGGACAAGAACCGATTTTGATCGTGAATTAACAGCCCAAGGAATTGGCAACATTATATGTGGGTTCTTGGGTGCTTTGCCGATGACAGGAGTGATAGCCCGCAGCTCTGTAAACGTAGAAGCTGGCGCTAAAACTAGATTATCAACAATGCTTCACGGTTTATGGCTGTTAATTTTAGTAATTGCAGCCCCAACCTTGCTGAAAATAATCCCTATTTCTAGTCTGGCAGCAATTCTAGTTGTTACTGGTTACAAACTAATCGAAGTAGAACATATTCGCCAGTTAAAGAAGTATGGACGTTTTCCTCTGGTGATATTTGCTGCCACTTTAATCGGGATTGTTGTTACTGACCTCATCACAGGTGTTTTAATTGGTATTCTGTTGACAGGAGTTTTACTAATTCACAAAATGTCCGTGCTGAATATCCAAATGATTAAGCACGAAAATAATCAGAGAATAGACATTTATTTACAAGGTGCGGCAACATTTGTGAGGCTACCAAAATTAGCGAATATTTTAGAACTTGTGCCTCCAGGAAGTGAATTGCATGTTTATATGCAAGACTTGGCTTATTTTGCTTGAGAACTAACGCCCTAAGTGCGATCGCAATACACTTGACCAAAGCTATGATCGGGATGAATCTCAATCACTAAATCAACCACTGTCGCATCTTTTACCAACGGCTTGATGAATAATTCCGGGTGAAGCGATCGCCAAAAATAATTGACAAATTGCTCTATCTCTGAATTGCTCATTCCCGGTTTCCCCGCAGCAATCATCTGTTGTTCCGCCTGTTTGCGCCACTCCAAAGAACAGCGGTAATCGGTGGGATAAAGCACAATTAAACTGTCTAATCGCTCCCACAGCGGTAGATAATCGTGGAGGCGAAGATTGATCTCACGGGCAAATGCTCTATCTTCATCTGTGACAATTGGCGGTGGCGCAGTATCAAATAAACCAGGGTCGATTGGTCGCACACCCACAAACCAACCTTCAAATAGTACAATATCTACATCCGTCACCATTTCGGAAGTAGTGCGATCGCCAGCACCTCCATAAGCTGATTTATCAAAGCGGGGAAGCATCACTGGGCTTTGTAACTCACGGATTTGATCTAGTACATTTAAGCCTAAGTCTATATCGTGGGTTCCTGGTGGGCCGCGCCAAATTAAGCGGGGATCTTGCTGTGTTAGGAGTAAGCGATCGCTGTAAGTTTTATATAAGTCATCCAAAGATAAACTGACAGTCCTGTATCCCAACTGATTGACAACCAAACTGAGAACCTTTGACATTGTAGTTTTACCAGTGCCTTGTCCTCCCAATATTCCTTGAATCAGGGGGCGTCCTAACTGTTGGCGCTGCGATGCTAGTTTGATCCCTAAAGGCAACCACAAGTCCCACAACACCTGTAACATTTCCTGGGGTTGTACTTGGAGAGTAGCTTGGCAGAATTCGCTAAAAGCTGGGAAGACAGATTTTAGTAAATGCGATCGCTTTTCGATCATTTCATCAACATTTTCCGGCGCGATTCCAAAAGCTTCTGCCCTTAACTTATCTACCAGTGCTGCTTCTCTTGCTTTCTGCTTCCAAGTTTCCCCCACCTCATTGGTTGCTAAAATTTCACCCAGCCACAAATTCATAATTTCCCCCTCTGCTCCTCAGCCCCTGTGCCTCTTCTCACGATCCCAGCTTAAAAGCTTCGAGAAACAGGCTGTAGATGAAACCAACTTTGAGGAGATTTAGTGAGTCTACCAAGAGCGATCGCCTATCCAAAAAGCTGCGACTATAAAATATCCGGCTGGTAATTTCCGTTAACAGTACTAAAAAAGCCGCTACCACAATATCCAATACACCTTCTTGCCCAGCGGTTGTGGAAACTGCGTTTCCCAGAAAAAAACCGAACAAAAAACTAATTATTAGCAACGATAGCCGTCGCCAAGGATTTAAAAACCATTGCCCAAAGCGTGTAGCAATGGCATCGAACAAGTTGTTGAGACGAGTGTTTTGCATCAAAAGGACTTCTGGGAAAAGTCAAGATATCTTGAAATATATCTATATTATTAATGTAAGAAGGATATTGGTTTTAACATCAGCTTGTTTGTTACTATTGTATATATCTACTGGAATTCCAGTGTTTATTCAAATTTGACCATTCTATCATCTTTAGAGAAATACAGTTTCTGAGAGGATGTTTGGAAACAAGAAATATTTAGTTTGATCCCTACGAGCAAGCCTTAAAAAATGGGAAAATGATTCAAAATTCTCCTTTTTAAAGGAAGTTAGTCCGTTAAGCGGGTTTCCTGAGTTGTATTCATGTATTGGAAGTAAGCTACTCGTAGCGTCTCCCAACAGAATAAGGGACTTGCGTAGATTTAGGAAAGAGGATCTCTAAGCACTTGCTACATCACCAGACACTTTCCCAACATCCTCTTAAGGTGCTTTTTATAGCATAAGATAAAATACACCACTTAGATTTATCTGACGTTTAGCAAAGGACGCCTTATAGAGGCTGCTAGCGGTTTCAGGAAACTTTTATTTTTTGTACACAAATCAATGGGCTAAATAGGTATCAAATTATATTGTTTTTATCCATACTTACGGTCAAAGCCCAAAGTCATGGGTGTCTCGATTTCTTGTTTGTCAAACATCAAATGAATTATTCACTTCAAATGTTTTCTAATCAAAATGATATTTATAATACATTCGTTTTCCTAATTTTAGGCAAGTCTATATTCGGCTATTTTGTGTGATTACCTTTTGGGATAATAGGCTACTATTTGGTCAAGCCTAGACAAAATATTTATTTCTAATAACTATCAATATGAAATCTTCAGTGTATCGTAATGTCGGTATTACAGCTTCTTGCTTGGGACTGCTTGTTGCTCTGGTGGGATGCTTTGGAGTGAGCGTATCTTTTGAGCCTACAAACCCAGATACATCTTCAGAACTACCAACAGAAACTCAAGAGTGGCAGACAACTTCGGTTGTACCTGAAAAAGGTATTTCCGCTAGTTTATCTACTCCAGCACCTACCCCAACTAATCAAGTAGAACATAGCAGTAAACAGAAGACTTATCCTGTCTTGGCAGATCGTGATAAATCAGCAAGCATTGCCAAGGATCAAGGGACTTTGCGAATGAGCAATCAAACAAATCAGCCTGTGCGGCTGGTTCTACTGGCACGACAGTCAGTAGTAAAAGGGTCTAGTAAAAAACAGACTCACTATGATGTACCGGCACATTGGGATTTTGCTCCCCAAGAAGGTAGTGAGAAGGGACTGGTTCTATCCCTACCTCAGAATAATTTAAAGCTGGAGAAGGGAGATGTTTTAGTTGCTTTTGCCCAAGATGGTTCCCGCCGCTACTGGGGCCCTTATATTATTGGCGAAACTCAATTACCTAAGTGGAATTCCCAAAACAGAGAATGGCAACTTGTGCTGAGTCAATAAATATTGCTAAGTGGTAAATATTGAGTACGGAAGCAATTTTTGTAGAGTGGGCATTGTTTACCGTTTGCCCAAACCTTTATTTTTACATCCTTACCCTACAGTTGGTAAAGTGTTAGGTAATGGATAGAGGAAAATTGTTGAATTAAAAACTCTAAAGAACAAGAAGAACAAAAGATAGATAACCAACGACTATTGATTAGTGATTGTTGACTATTGACTAAATGAGAATGAAATTGAGTGTTAAGCACACTGTTGATCGGTGGTTCAACAAAATAGCAAAAAATCCAGCCCTGAGTGTAACTGTGTCGATTTTGTGGTTGATGGTGGTTGGCTGGGTGGCTTTTGGGTGGAATTTGGGCAACATTGGCTTAATTGATGAGACAGAGCCGCTCTTTGCCGAAGCTTCCCGCCAGATGTTCGTGACAGGTGATTGGATTACCCCATTTTTCAATGGTGACACTCGTTTCGATAAACCTGCTTTAATTTACTGGTGTCAGGCGATCGCATATCATCTGATCGGCGTGAATGAATGGGCAGTACGCCTTCCTTCTGCGATCGCAGCATTCGGCTTAGTTTGTTTAGCTTTTTACACCATCCAGTGGTATCTGGCTAAACAAGACGAATTAGAGCAAGTTTCACGTCCTACTCGTCGCTACTTAACATCTTTTATCGCAGCCGCACTCATGGCACTCAATCCCGAAACTATTATTTGGGCGAGAACGGGTGTCTCTGATATGTTGCTCACCGGATGCATGGCATCGGCTTTGTTATGTTTCTTTCTAGGGTACGCAGGGAAGGAAGGGAGCAGGGGAGCAGAATTAATCAGCAATGCCCAATCCCCAATGCCCCATGCCCTATTCCCTAATAAGTGGTACTTAGCTTTTTATGTGCTGATTGCTGGCGCAATTTTGACTAAAGGGCCAGTGGGAATTGTTTTGCCGGGGCTAATTGTTGCCGCCTTTTTGCTTTACGTGGGTAAAGTGCGAGAGGTGTTGCGGGAAATGCACCTTCTCGTAGGTATATTGATAATTCTCGCTTTGTCAGTGCCCTGGTATGCTTTAGTAATTTGGCGCAATGGCTGGAATTACATTAACTCCTTTTTTGGTTATCACAACCTGGAACGCTTTACAGAAGTAGTTAATGGTCACTCAGCACCTTGGTATTTTTACTTTTTAGTTGTGCTGTTGGGTTTTGCACCATATTCAGTTTATTTACCAGCTTCTATAATCAGACTAAAGTTTTGGCAGCGATCGCATTGGCGATCCCTTGAACGTTTTCAGCAATTTGGTTTATTTGCCTGGTTCTGGTTTGCTAGCATCTTTGCCTTTTTTAGCATTGCTGTCACTAAACTCCCTAGCTACGTATTGCCTTTAATGCCAGCAGCAGCAATCCTGGTAGCCTTGTTGTGGAGCGACCTTTTTTCAGATACAGAGACACGGCAAACAATTCCTGTTTCCCCCTCTCCCACTCCCCCCATCTCTACGTCTTTGCTGCGAATTAGTGGTTGGGTGAATGTAGTATTTTTATCAGTTCTAGCAACAGCACTGCTCAACATAACCCACATATTAGGTACCGATCCTGCGATCAGTAACTTCCACGAACTAATTCAACAATCTGGTTTACCAGTAATCGCGGGTATAATTTGGCTAGTTTCTGCTGTTTTGGTTGCGGCTTTATTATTGAGTCGCCGCTGGAACTACATTATCGGTATTAATTTCATTGGGTTTGTGGCGTTTGTAATTTTTGTCTTAACGCCTGCTTCGTTCTTTATCGATCGAGAACGTCAATTACCCTTAAGGGAATTGTCTGCGGTCATTTTAGAAGCAAAACAACCAAATGAAGAATTGATCATGCTTGGCTTCAAAAAGCCTAGTGTGGTATTTTACAGCCACATCCACGTAAATTATTTAAAATTTCCCCAAGAGGCTGTAGAGCATATTAAAAACCAGGCTGCTAAAGGACTAAAACCTTCCTCTGTGCTGCTGTTGGCCGAACAGAAAAAGTTTTTACAAATGGACTTACAGCCAGATGATTACAAGAATTTATCAACCAAGGGTGCTTATAACTTGGTTCGAGTTCCTTTTAAGAAAATGAAAAAGGAAAAAATAGACATATCATAAATTGTCATTAGTCATTAGTCATTAGTCCTTTGAGAATAAGTAATGACCGATGACTAATGACCCCATTAACATTTGTCTTTGTAACCGTTGACAGCTAAAGCTTGATTGATCTGGCTTAATAGGTCTTCCATTGATATCGATCGCGGTAATATTTGGGTAGCGATCGCACCAACAACAGTTTCTATCGATTCCAAACCATTCTTTTTGTGTTTGTTAATTTCCTGATAAGCTACCCCATTCTGAAAACTGGTTTCTGAGCGATTTAATCGCTGATTTAGTACCAAAATTGGTGGCAACTTTAAAGGCGAATCTCCTAATGTTTTCAGTGCTTTGAGTAGATCTTTGTGGATAGACGTTTCTCCTAAACAAATTAGCAATAAGTCAACGCTTTCGTGGCGAATTTGTTGCAACACTTCTGCCCAACAAGGACTCATCGCAGCTTTGAAGCCTGCTGTTTGCAGGTATTGAATTAAAGCTTGGAACCACTCAGAACCCCGTTCAGCAGTTTCACTACTAATTGAGCAATTTTTTTCTGTCCGATAACCCTTAGCTGGCTTACGTCTTACCTGGGGGAAATCCCGCAGCATTGTTAAATCCACTACTAAGATGTTGGGAGGGCAGCAAATACCAGAAGCAATTTCTAGTACTGATAATAAAGCATCTGTTTTCTCGGTGCGACTGCTGTTATCTTTCGCAAATGGTGTTAAGTAAGGAAATACAGATAACCCTGGTATTTTAGAAGCGATTAAGGTCGTTGCAACATCGCAAGTAACCAGTGGTATAGCTGCTAAACGGGGATGTCCAATTAGTTGTTGCAAATAAATTTGGGCGGTGGTACTTTCTACATCTAGCAAAATGACATCAAACTGCCATACTCGCGCCAAAAGTTCTGCCTGATCTAGGTCATCTACTTCAATCACCCGATGTTCTCGAAGTGAAGGGTGGGGATTGACCGATTCTAACTGGGGATTCACCAAGCGGAGAATTCGCAGTGGAGTTTTAGTTGGGATAATTGCACTATTATTTAACCCTATCTGCCCAATTGCTTGTGCAGTACATAATTTTTCTAGAACTGGTGCTAAGACCTGATGCTCTACTGGCAAACTTAAGAAACCATCGGCTCGGTTAGCAAATGCTTGCTCCTTTTCGGCTCCCGTCGCGGTGACAATTACAGATATATGACGGGTTGCGGTGTCAGATTTTAGTAAAGTCAGTACATCCCAGCCTGATAGCAGGGGTAGCAACGGATTTAAAAATATCGCTATTGGTTGCAAGCGCCGCGCTTTTTCGACTGCTTCTGTGCCCGATCGCGCAATCACTACCCGATATCCTAAACCTTTGAGTTGTTCGGTCAAGTCTTCAATATATCGGGCTACTGCCTCGACTACCAAGACCAACCGTTGCGAACTCGCGAGATGATGCTGTATGGGCGTACTAACTTGCTGACGAGCAGCGGTGAGATTTTCTCGTGTCGGTTGGTATCGTGTCTCTTCGTCTTCTCTGATTCCCATATCTGGTTCCGAAAAGCCTGTTTTCGGGGGACTGGGCGGCAGAAGTAGTGTAAACTGGCTACCTTTACCTTCACGCGATAAGAAGCTGACATCTCCTCCGTGGAGGCGAGCCAAGGCGCGAGTTAATACTAGCCCCAAACCAGTACCTTCAAATTGGCGGGTGAGGGGATTTTCTAGTTGTTGGAATTTTTGAAAGATTAAGTGTTGCTGGTGTTCGGGAATGCCAATGCCTGTATCCCAAATTGTAAAGGCAATCCATCCTTCCCAACGACTCACCCGCAGCCCAATTTCGCCCGATATTTCAGTGAATTTAAAGGCGTTGGAAAGTAGGTGTACTAGCATCTGGCGTAAGCGCAATTCGTCTGCCACCATCTGATCTAAACCTAGTTCAATGGAAAGACAGAATTGAGGAGCAGATGAACGAGCATTTGGAGGTGGTGAGGCAGATGTCGCTTTGGTAGTTTGAGTGTGGATAGCTTTGGCTTCCGATAGGGCGCGATCGCACACAGCCTGAATTTTCACCGGAGTCAGCGTCAACTCCATTTGTCCCGTCTCCATCCGGGTCAAATCTAAAATGTCATTTACCACACTCATCAGGTGGCGTCCGCTTTGATGAATCAGTCCCGCATAACGGGCTTGACGCTCGTTAAGTTCTCCTAACTGCTGATCTACGAGCAAGCGCGATAATCCCAAAACGGCAGTTAGAGGAGTTTTGAGTTCATGACTAATACAAGCTAAAAATTCGTCTTTTAACCGATTTAGTTGAATTAAATCGGCATTCTTGGCTGCTAGTTCTTTACAAAGCTGCTGCTGTTCAGTGACATCAGTAGCTAAAACCAACCACAAATCAGTGCTGAGTGCAATCTCCTCTTCAGCACTCATAACTTTAAACTCAGGACTATCTAAGGGAATTTTGGCAAACTGCCAGATTCGCTCTTGACCATTTTGCACTTCCACAACGCAGGTACAAGTACCCACCTGACTATCCAAATAGCATCGGCTGTATGCAGCATCACCGGATGCTTCTGGTTGAGTCAGTTCTTCTTCACCACCATGCTGATTCTCGCGACTATTGGGATGAATGTTGATTGCAGGTTGGGTGACATATTCTGCTATTTCGGAGCGGTTCGGCACAAGTATTGCCTCCACTTGTTGCCTAACTCCTTCGGGATCTTTCAAGGTTCCTAGTTGCTGCCACCAAGCGGGATTTCGCGCTACCACCTCACCAGTACCGGTTTGCAACATCAAAGGCCAAGGCAGTCTTTCTAGCAAGTGTACTAATGGCTGATGTCCTAGCGACTTGGGTTCATTTGACCCACCATCATACTCATGACGATGTTCACTAGACGAGCTGGAAATGTCTGAACTTTCTAACCCACCCAGACGTTCTTTAGCCAGCGACCGCAACAGGCGCGAACTATCTAGCAGCCCCAAATATCGACCATCAGAGTCAATCAGCGCCCAATCTAAGTTTTGGGGTTTTTCGACTTGTGAATCGCACCAGCTTAATCGCTCTACACGCTCAGAAGCTGATATTGTCTGTATTGGCTCAATTAGACCTTGACCCCAGGTAGAGAGCGATTGTTGTAAATTTAGATTTTTATCGTCACTATGTGCTAATAATTTTGGGATTAAACGGGCAGAATACAGCAATCCGATGGGGCATTGCTGTTGATTTACTACTACCAAGCGATCGCACTGCTCTTGCTCAAAAATCTCCAACACCACTGCCAGAGAACTTGTTTGGGGGCAGCTAGGTACGGTTGCCTGAAAGTCATAAAGCGGGTAATCTAGCATTAACATAGGGATTTTGGGGTCATTCTTCCTGTGGAACCCTCCGGCATTTCCATCTGCCAGTTGATGGTCTTTTTGCCTGAAGTCATATCCTTTAAGAAGACTCATATAAGCAACTCTGGTATTTCAACGCCATTAAAACAACGGGATTTTCCCTAACGGACACGGGAATTGCAAACGAGTGCATTTTTCCAAGAGGCGACGTTTTTCATTTCTAGCAACTAGCCTCTCCAGTGTCTTACTGGTATTTAAACTCCTCATCGATAGCGACGGCTAAAACAATTATGGCCCCAAAGATTCGCTTTAGAACCTTGAGGAATTATAATGATTTGGAATGCGACAATCCTTTAAGTTCGTTTAAGTATCTTATCAAGGAGCAAAATCAAAAAATCTATCTATTTATATACATAGATATGAAAATTATGAGTTAACTACTGTGTCTTGCTATGCCGACAGATACTTCATCATCAAAGACCTACTAAGTTCTACCAGTTAGTTGCTGCACTAGATTGTTAAGTGCATAGCACTATCTGCTCCCATAGAGCGTTATTTTGGGGTATCACCAGTTTACTACATACATACGCAGTATTCCCCTAGAAGCGTTAGCCAAACTTATCAGCCCGTGTTTCTTGGACAGGGCGATCGAGGAGATATATTCAAGAATAGATGTTATTACCGATATTGATTCTGCAATCTAATGTTAATAAATGCTTAAATAATCCAGTTGACTTAGGCAACCTAAAAGGTTTGAGTGCGTGGGTGGGGAAATTAATGGACGCAATTATTGCCCAATTTTTCTCCTTACCTGTTGCTGCAACAACCTCTGGAACAATCAACTATTTACCAAATTGGCCGCCACTAAATCCCAGTAAAGCATACACTAGCAAGTACGTTTATGTATTTGCCAGTCAGATGCAAAAAAGCCAACAGCATTTTCAGGAGATGACTCCAGCAGAAAAACAAGGATTATTAAGACAGCTTAAATTAGATTATAGCCTGATTCTTATAGATTATTTTACCACAGACAAAACACTCAAAGATAAAATTGATAAATTTATCAATACTATATTTTATGCTAATATTCCTGTGCCCCAAATAATCGAAATTCACATGGAGGTAATTGAAGAATTTTCTAACCAGCTGAAATTAGAAGGCAGGAGCAATGAAACGTTACTTGATTATCGCCTAACATTAATCGATATCTTGGCTCACTTGTGCGAAGTTTATAGGAGTTCAATTTCTAAATAAATTAAGTTTATCGCTGTATATTTCACTTTGAACACACTATTGCTTGTTAGTTACTCTCTATGCGCGAATGCATCTTGCTATTTTTATGCTCATGACTAGCTATTAACTATATGATTAAAGCCAGAAAAACCTACGTTCTCAAGCTTTACGTAGCAGGAAATACCCCGAACTCAGTCCGGGCATTAAAAACACTTAAAGATATTTTAGAGCAGGAGTTTGAAGGTGTTTATGCTTTAAAAGTGATCGATGTATTGAAAAGTCCCCAACTGGCGGAAGAAGATAAAATATTGGCAACGCCAACACTATCTAAAATTTTACCTCCACCCGTTCGCAAAATTATTGGGGATCTTTCAGATAGAGAAAGAGTGTTGATTGGATTGGATTTACTCTATGAAGAACTGAGTGAAGAAGATTTTGAAGAGTAAATTTTTAATCATCAAAAATTGATTCTAAACTTTAGTAATAAAAAAACAGGTTTTAATATCCTTTTGTTATCAAGCAATGAGTGAAAACGAGCTAGTAGAACCAAAACAACCACCGATAATTAGGGGTGTAGAAAAAATTCGGACGATGATCGAAGGGTTTGATGATATTAGTCATGGTGGTTTACCAATTGGTAGAACTACTTTGATTAGTGGTACATCTGGCACAGGCAAAACCTTATTCTCTCTTCAATTTCTCTATAATGGGATTACCTACTTTGATGAACCAGGAGTATTTGTAACCTTTGAGGAATCACCGAGCGATATTATTAAAAATGCCAATATTTTTGGTTGGAACTTGCCCCGCTTAATCGAAGAAGGCAAGTTGTTTATTCTTGATGCATCTCCCGATCCAGAAGGTCAAGATATAGTTGGAAATTTTGACCTTTCTGCACTCATTGAGCGCTTGCAATATGCCATCCGCAAATACAAAGCTAAACGAGTTTCAATCGACTCAATAACAGCAGTATTTCAGCAGTATGAAGCGATGGGAGTAGTGCGGCGCGAAATTTTCCGCCTGGTAGCACGTCTCAAACTACTGAGTGTCACCACTGTAATTACCACTGAACGTAGTGAAGAATATGGGCCCGTTGCCTCTTTCGGAGTGGAAGAATTTGTTTCCGATAATGTAGTAATTGTTCGCAACGTTTTAGAAGGAGAACGCCGCCGCCGCACCATTGAAATTCTCAAATTGCGCGGCACAACTCACATGAAAGGCGAGTATCCTTTCACAATTACTAATGAAGGAGTTAACATCTTCCCACTCGGAGCAATGCGCTTGACTCAACGTTCTTCTAATGTCAGGGTATCTTCTGGTGTCAAAACCTTAGATGAAATGTGCGGTGGTGGTTTCTTTAAAGATTCAATTATTTTAGCAACAGGAGCTACAGGTACTGGGAAAACCTTATTAGTAAGTAAATTTATTCAAGATGGCTGCCTCAATGGAGAACAGGCGATATTATTTGCTTACGAAGAATCACGCGCTCAACTATCTCGTAATGCTTCCTCTTGGGGAATTGATTTTGAAGAATTAGAAGATCAAGGTTTACTCAAAATTATCTGTACCTATCCTGAATCAACTGGTTTAGAAGACCACTTACAAATTATTAAATCAGAAATTGCTATTTTCAAACCCGCTCGGATTGCTATTGATTCTCTATCAGCATTAGCGAGAGGAGTTACGAATAATGCATTTCGGCAATTTGTAATTGGTGTGACAGGTTATGCTAAACAAGAAGAAATTACTGGTTTCTTTACCAACACAACCGACCAATTTCTGGGAGCGCATTCGATTACTGACTCTCATATTTCCACGATTACCGATACAATTCTGATGTTACAGTACGTAGAAATTCGTGGAGAAATGTCGCGAGCAATTAACGTATTCAAAATGCGCGGGTCTTGGCATGATAAGGGCATTCGTGAGTATAATATTACTGCTGACGGGCCCGAAATTAAAGATTCTTTCCGAAACTACGAACGGATTATCAGCGGTGCTCCTACTCGCGTTAGTATCGATGAAAAGGCGGAACTTTCTCGCATTGTTAGACGTTTTGAAGACAAACAGAGTTCCGAACCCTAAATTTAGTATCGTAGTATATTCTTTCCTAAGTTTAGTATCGTGCTATATTCTGTGGTGAAGAAAGGTTTTCTGCCGCTAGATTGATTTTCGTGTGAGGGATGCGGTGAAAGGACAGCAATTATTTTATAGCTTCTTACCTGGTGTAACGGCAGCAGTTTTAACAACTCAGCCTGCTTGGGCTGGTACTGCGAAACTAACTGGGATACAACTGGCATCTTCTCCTAGTGTTTTGACTTCTACTTATGGTCAAGGCTTGGTTGTGGATACCATGAATAGGCAACTGTCTAACAGCGCAAATGTTAGTGTTCCAACCCTAGTACCTGCTTTGGGTTTTACTAAACTGAGTGTGAAACCTTTAAGTAATAGCAGTATTCCCGTATTTACGGCTGAAAATACTGTTGTGCCAATAAAACAACTACTTAAGAAAGATAAAGGTAGATTTTTCAGTTTGACACCTACCTCTAATTCTTCCCAAGCTCAAAAGAACCAAAAACAGAGTAATTCAAGTGCTTCTGGGCAGAAATTAAAGAAGATAGTAGTTCCCAACTACACTTTAAAACCCCTTTCTGTCCAAAAAGGAATTTTGTCCCTGTCTTCTGCACAGCAGCCAGTGGTTCAAAAGAAAAATACTGTTACTCAGTTGCAAACATTTTTACAAACTTCAGCTACAGGTGCAGGAGCAGCAAAACTGTTGTCAGCGCAGAGGTATCCACAGGAGTTGAGCAAAAGCAAAACTAACTGCTTGGCTGTGCTACTAACCTCAAGCACCTGTTTACGACAAAATGCTATTGGTCGCTTGGCTCAGAGTAATACCACGATTCCGACAGATTCGACGCCAATCACTGCGCCAGGAACTGTAACTCCTGCACCAGAGGGTTCGACGCCAACTTTCACTGCTCCAGAGGGTTCGACGCCAACTCTAATTACGCCAGGAACCGTAACTCCTGCACCAGGGAGTTCGGTGCAACCTGCTACTGTGCCAGGAACCGTAACTCCTGTGCCGTCAGGCTCGGTGCAAATTCCAGAGAACCTGATTCCTAACTCAAATCCCCTACAATTTCCCACCAAAGCAGAGGAAGTGAGACTTCAGGAAAATCAGCCGATTACTTTGGCACAGGCTCTGGAGTTAGCACGGCGTAACAATCACGATCTACAGGTGTCTTTATTGGAGCTAGAACGCAATCGAGCGGCTCTACGCGAGGCGCAAGCTGCTTTATTGCCCACTCTGGGAGTTAGCACGGATCTTACTCGTAGTCAGTCTGCTAGCAGTCAGCTTCAGGATGAAGTAAACGGGCGAAATGGCTTACTGTCTAACCAAGATCAACCCAGTACATCTTTTTCTGGTCAAGCACAACTGTCGTATAATATCTACACTTCTGGGAGAGTGCAATCTAGCATCAAAGCGGCTGAAGAACAAGTACGTTTCAACGAGTTGGCTGTAGAAACTCAGTCTGAGACAATCCGTTTGAATGTTGCCACAGACTACTACAATTTGCAACAAGCAGATGAACAAGTACGGATTGCCCAATCGGCTGTGCAGAACTCTGAAGCTAGTTTACGTGATGCAGAAGCTTTAGAGCGAGCTGGGGTTGGTACGCGGTTCGATGTGTTGCGATCGCAGGTGAATTTAGCAAATGCCCAACAAAATTTAACTAATGCTAGATCCCAGCAGTCAATTTCCCGTCGTCAATTAGCAACTCGGATCAGTTTGCCGCAAGCAATAAATATCAGTGCCGCTGACCCTGTACAATTAGCTGGTCTTTGGAACCCAACCCTAGAACAAAGTATTGTGTTGGCTTATCAAAATCGTCCAGAATTGCAACAGCAGTTGGCACAACGTAATATTAGCGAGCAACAGCGTAGGCAAGCTCTTGCGGAACTGGGGCCTCAAGTTAGTTTGGTCGCTAGCTATGACCTGCTAGACCAGTTCGATGATAATGTCAGCGTTACTGATGGTTATTCATTCGGAGTTAGGGCAACCCTAAATTTGTATGATGGGGGAGCCGCTAGAGCAAGGGCAGATCAGTCCAAAGCTAATATTGCGATCGCAGAAACTCAATTTGCTGAACAGCGCAACCAAATTCGCTTTCAGGTAGAACAAGCCTATTCTACCCAGCAATCTAGTTTGGA
The DNA here is from genome assembly GCF_017115065.1 of Nostoc sp. JL23. Lineage (NCBI taxonomy): Bacteria > Bacillati > Cyanobacteriota > Cyanophyceae > Nostocales > Nostocaceae > Nostoc > Nostoc sp. JL23. The sequence goes on along the minus strand of NZ_JABXKN010000132.1, from coordinate 68,446 downwards.
GAATGTTCAAACCGCTAATACCGCTTTAGAACAAGCCAGGGAAGCTCTACGTTTAGCGCGTTTGCGATTCCAAGCTGGTGTAGGTACTCAAACTGATGTCATTAACTCTGAAAATGACCTCACCCAAGCTGAAGGTAATCGAGTCACAGCAATTTTGGATTACAACCGCGCTTTAGCTCAGTTACAACGATCTGTTACTCTCAGAGCATTCCGCTAATTAGCTGAAACTCAACTGAATCAATACTTTTGACTGCTGTTGTGTTTTGTAATGCACTTTGCACCTGCTATTAGGGCATTACAGAGTTCAGTAGGTTTATGATAAAAAGCTAGCTAAAAGCCTTATTTATCCAGTAAAAACACTGAATAAATGAGGCTTTTTAGTCCAAAAGGCAGTATTTTAAATAAATTGTTATTTTTTAGAAATCCTTTCGCGATCGCGAAAGGATAAGAGTCTACTATATCTAGTCCGAGAATTTTACTCCCCTTCTTCCAGTAACAAAAGTTTTTCCGCTCCTCTTAAAAGCTGTTTACAGACGCGCTCGCTTCCGTTATGGATGGAAGAAACAAGTCAAATCCTCTTTCCTTCTGCCTTCTGCCTCCTGCCTTGTTTCTTTAAAGAGGGTTAGGGAGAGGTAGTAGAGAAGGAGTTATTTTTGTGAGGTCTATATTGGACTTAACAGAGAAGCGCTATAGTCAAATTTGGACTAACATAACTGAGTGTTCGATCGCTTGCCTTGTCAAAGACTCATGACTAAAGTAACATCTCAAGAAATTGCACAGTTTCGCTCTCAATTGGCAGACGATCCTAGCGATATGGAAGCGCTGGATTTAATTGAAGACTGTGATGGAGATTTGGAAGATGCAGCGATGACGCTAGCTATCCGAGCAGGACAACAACCAGAAAGAGCAAATTCCGAGTGGTTAGATGCCTTGGCGAGAAAATGGCGTGTCGTCATTTGCGAACAAGAATATCGAGAAGATTTGCTTAATACTTCTCTTCAGAAGATGATGGAACGTTTAAAAACAACGCCAACATTTCCTAAGATTTTGGCAACGCCAGTTTTGCTATACGTCCTCAAGCAAGGCGTAAACAATTTTTGTGAGCCACTAGATTTGTTAAAATGATCGTCCCGTCCCGCATTTAGGCAGCAGGGAGAAAGAGTTAGAGACAAATCGTTTGTATCAAGTATTTCATGAAATGGTATAAGTCTTGGAGTAATCCAGATGTGTGCTTCTAGTCATACGAGGTTCAATCGACCAGGACTGATACGCTGTTAATTAAGGCAAAACTTCTATTAGACAAATTGTAAAATCAATGAATTACCTTGTTGCCGTATTACCAGACCGCATTCAAGCCGAAGCTGCTTACTTAGCTTTAGAAAAAGAAGGCATTAACAGCACTATTTTGGGGAGGGGGTATAAAACGGCTGACGAGTTTGGCTTAATTGACCCCAAAGACCAAGCTAAAAAACAAGCAAAACAGATGGCAACCTGGCTGATACCATTTGGCTTTTTTGCAGGTTTTACATTCAGCCTGATTACTGGTTTAGATACTTTTGCCTGGGCGGGTGAAGTTGGCAATCACATTGTTGGCGGACTGCTGGGTGCTGCTAGTGGTGCAATGGGCGGTGTGTTTGTCGGTGGCGGAGTCGGTTTACTTATAGGTGGTGGTGATGCTTTACCTTATCGCAACCGCTTAGATGCAGGTAAATATTTAGTAGCTGTTCAAGGTTCTGAAACTCTGACTCGCCAAGCAACCAAAATATTACGTCAGTTTGATCCAGAAAATATCCAAGGTTATGCCGACACAAATACTGTGTATTGAATAAATCATAGTTTACAGATCGCAACACAGCGGCTTGAGTTACTTTCCTATTCTTTGGAGATGGCGTAAGCCGCTGCGATCGCAAACAAATCCCCAGTAGAAAGGCTAACCCAATCTGGACAGGAACTGTAGAAATGGGAATTAAAGCTAGAATCAGGATAGTTATAGCAAATTAATTCTCAATTCATAACTCATAATTTTTAAGAATGTTGCCACGAGAAGAACTTTTAAAAGGCGTTGAAAATCGAGATAGTGTCGCTCGTGCAATCGATCAAGCGGAGCAAGCGATCAAAACTTGGGAAGTAGTTTTGACAGATTTTCTATCTCCCCCAGAATTGGCAGAAATTCAACGGGTGTTTAACCGATTAACAGAAGTGCAATTGGTGGCATGGGGTGGATATCCGCAGGCTGAACGTCAAAGAATAGCGATCGCTCGTTCGGAACTTCCGTTAGATCAATCTCAAGTCAGCCTTGTAGCTGTAGAAATTGCTGGTAATTTCCTGTTTGATACCGCCTCTCATCGCGACTTTTTAGGCGCAATGTTGGGGACGGGAATTGTTCGTGAAAAGACGGGAGATGTGATTGTCTTAGGAGAACGAGGGGCGCAAGCGATTGTTGCACCAGAGTTGGTGGAATTTTTGTCAATGAGCCTCAAACAGGTGCGATCGGTTCCTGTGAAAACTCAGCAGATTGAGCTAACTGAATTAAAGGTTCGGGAACCCAAGAAAAAAGAATTAACTACTGTGGAGGCTTCTTTAAGATTAGATGCGATCGCATCTGCTGGTTTTGGTATGTCCCGCAGCAAAATGGTTGATTTCATCGATGCTGGTGATGTCCGCGTCAATTGGAAGGAAGTTACCCAAGCTAGTTCTCAAGTCAAATCAGGCGACTTAATCGCCATTCGCTCTAAAGGGCGTTTAGAAGTTGGGGAAATCGCCGTTACAAAAAAAGAGCGTTACCGAGTTCAATTAACAAGGTATATGTAATAAGTTAGGAGTGAAAAGTTAGGAGTGAGGAGTTTTAAATACATCAGTTTATTTAACTTTAAACTCCAAACCCCTAAACTCCTAACTCCTAAATAGATACCTAATACTTAGGCTTTAAAGCGTTTCGCTAACATATTCAGTAGAAGTTTGCGCGGTACAAGTCGAGATAATTTGCTTCTAATTTGAGTGGTACTATCAGAGCTAATAACAGTTGGATAGCCTTTTTCTAAAGCTTCTAAAGATTCCCAAACCACTTTTTCGGAAGAATAGACTTTATCTGTACTGCCTGCCAGCGCTGGAGGAAAATTAGCTTCTGCAAAAAAGTTTGTTTCTATTGGCCCTGGACAAGTGACTAAAATACGGACACCATACTGATAATTTTCTGCCCATAATGCTTCACTAAAGCTGAGAATAAAAGCTTTACTAGCAGCATAAACAGAAAGGTATGGTATTGGTTGAAATGCGGTAATAGAGGATACGTTAATAATACTTCCAGAACGACGTTGCCGCATCAATGGTAGAAATTTGTGGGTTAAATCTACTAATGCTAAAATGTTTAATTGTACGATTTTAACTTGTTTTTCTCCATCCCCTTCAGCAAAGTCGCCATAGGAACCAAAACCAGCATTATTGATTAATAAATCAATGTTTAATCCCTTTGCCTTTGTGGCATCAAATACACTAGCAGCTGCATTAGGTTCTGTGAGGTCTTTTACTACAACGTCTACTTGAATTTTGTGTTGTTCTTGTAGTTGTTTAGCTAATTTGCTTAGTTTATCTTCAGAACGAGCAACGAGTACAAGATTTGTTTTACGTGCAGCTAGTTCTTGAGCAAAGGCTTTACCAATACCACTAGAAGCACCAGTAATTAAAGCAGTTGGCATTCTACATATTCAGATAGTTTTTAAGCACTTATAAATCTTAGCTATGCTGACTAAAAGTTTTAACTACCCAAAGTGATATATCCAAAAGGGTAAAACCAGCACTTAGTACTATGAAATCTGAATGAAGGCTTGCTCCACTCAGAACTTCTCTTGACCTAAAACTTGACTTTTAGAAACTATATTAATTCTCCCAATATACCGATATGGGAGATTCTTAAATCTTCTTCATCTGTATATTGAATAGACGAGTCGATTTTTTCTGGTAATTCTACGTCCTTGCGCGACCACTCAAATACAAATTTAGAGTCCAAATGCTTAAGATTAGAAAATATCTGCTTCCATTGGCTTCGTCGAATTCGATTTCCCCACCTTGATTGTAATTCTCTCGAATAGGCTTCTTGTTGATAAATAAAGAACTCAAATGGTCTTTTTTTTGCATCTCTGTGATCTAGTAAATCAATCAGATGAAACATAAAGCCATCATCTGAGAGGCTACTTACAAGATTTTCTAAAAGTGGCACAACATCATCAATGGGGACATGCTCTAACACAGATTTAGAGAATATAAAATCTATTTTTTCTTTACTCGGCACTTTTTGAGCCAAATTAATTGGAGCAATGTATTCTATACCCAAGTCTTGTAAAACTTCTACAGATAAATTTTTTAATGAAAGCAGTTTTTTTAAACGTAAGCGGATAATATCCCGATCTTCAAATGTAGATAGACTATCTAAGATACTCCAATCTACAGAATTACACACGGCTTTAAAAATATTTTCGGGTTGTAATAACGGGCAAATATCCGTTGCATAAACCTTTTTTGCTCCAAGAAGGTAAAATACTAACGAATGAGTAAGTAACCATCCACTTCCAATTTCAAGACAAACTTTATCACGTAATACATATTTTTCTTTGCCAGACTGAAGCAGATATATAGCAACTTCATTAGCACAAATATCAAGCCTTTTGCCTGTAAGAGCTAGCCTACTGGAATGCGTTCTATTATATAAACCTTGATACAGATCGGATGATCTAACCATCGATTTGATGCGTTCATCAAGGAGATTCCTTACTATATTTTTCATTTGGTAGACCTCTATTACTGAATTTAGTGTGAATAAAACACAACATTATTAACTGTACCAGTAAGATAAATTTCTGTATGATATATAGGTATTTTTTATTAGACTGCCTTGAAAATAGGAAATAGGAAACAGGGAACGCAAAGAAGTATTTTCATTGTTCCTTGTGAGTTCCACTCATGGAGTCTCTTGCACAAATGCACAATTTGCCTGCGGTATCTTGCTACATCCCCCAACCCCTTTTCCCAATTTTGGGAGAGGGATTTAGTATGAGGGCTTTTGATTCATGTAAGAAGTTTATTAAGTCAGATATTACAAATAATGATTTTTTCATGGCGATTCAAATGCATTTTGAATTGCTAATCACCATTTTTCAGACCAGTAGATAATTTCTGAGGTGGAACTATTAATAGCAACGCCGTAGCTATCTCCATGATTCCACTTAAAGCCAGTTCTACCTTTGTCATCTGTATTTAATACCAATATTTCATAAGTAGCTGGAAAAGATTCTGTAGGAGAGTCACTAGTATAGAAGAAAGTTGTCGGCACACCGTTAGGTTGATTTATATGGTCGTTTGTGTTACCACCTATATATTTGTGCTTGGCACTATTTCTGTATTGTGAAAGTAATTTTTCTATCTTCTTTGGTGGCTCTTTCAGCCTAATTTGAAAAAAACTACTTTCTTGCAAAACTTTGGGAGAGTAAGCAATACGAACATCTTTAGCATCAGGAGGAATTTCATTAGGAAAATGTTTTACTTGGTCATTTTCAGACCATAGTTGATTACGAATTTCTTTGTAGCGTGATGTATCAGTTATGATTTTAGGCTCGCTAGTACTGCTAAAAGTTGTTCTCAGAAAAAAGCTCCCCCCGACAATACTAAGACTAGCAAGGGCTAATAGAAATTGCGATCGCTTCATCAAGTTGGGTGTGTCTAACTTTCATAGTCATATACCCAACTAATAAACTAAATTCGTACTATTGCGGATATCGAATCAGAGATATTAACAGAAACTTTGTGTATTCAGAGGAAAATGGGGATAATTGTAAAATTAATGTGAAGTTGGTCAATGATTACCTAGTCAAATACCGTAGACGATCCTCATTGAGGCTAGTACTACCGTTGTAGCTAAGTAAATCAATTCTACAGTCATCCATTTTTTTTAATTCTTCCTGATGCAGCAATAACTAAAGCGGATATATAAATAGTAGATGCACCTTAATTAAATCACAGCCTTCAGCTTTTAGTTGAGGGCTTTTTTTTATTGCTAATACTTTTTTATTCGGGAATAAAATAAATTTTTTCAAAAGTCTAATTTGCCCGGATATGGCGATAAATAAAGCGGATTAATAAATGGTAGATGCACCTTAATTAAATCATAGCCCTCAGCTTTTAGTTGAAGGCTTTTTTATTGCTGATATTTTTTCGGAAATAAAATAAATTTGTTTAAAAGTCTAATTTGCCCGGATATGGCAATAAATAAAGTGGATTAATAAATGGTAGATGCACCCTAAGAATTACAGCCCTCAGCCACAAGCTGGAGGCTTTTATTATTTCAATATCGATGGCAGCAAACTGGGAGCTAACCACACTGCATAACCAATAAATCCAAACAGCAAGGTAATCAGGGCAGTAATGCCGTAGCTGATGCAAATTAATAAACCGTCAGATTCTATGGTGGCAACAGTCAAAAGTAAAATACCAATAGTAGGGATAGGATTTGTAAACGGGATTGGTAATATTAGTAATACTGTTAATAAAGAGATACAAAACCCATTAATTCGCCAAATTAAAGGATTATGAGCTATTTTTGCCAATCGGGGACGGGCGATTTTCTGGAAAACTTTGGTAAGCCGTCCCAAGTTTTGCAAAAGTAACTGGGCGAAGGAACGAGGAAATTTGTAGTTAGCGATTCTTTTCGGTAGCCAAGGCGATCGCCTTCCTAAAACCATTTGCACTGACAACAGTAAACAAGCACCACCAAATGGGCCAGTTAATCCCGGTGGCATAGGAAGTAAAAAAGGCAAAACTAATAATGTAATTACCAGGCTGAAGCCCCGTTCTGAGGTTTCTGTGAGAATATCACCTAGAGTCAGAGGTTGTTCAGCTAGGCGTTGCAACAGGGACTTTATATCTTGAGAAAATCTCAGATGCATTTGACGTGAGTTGATGCGAGTTCCCACTTTGTAGTAAAGGAAGATGAGGCAGAATAACTTTTAAACTCTGCCAATTTTAGATTTTGAATTGAAGGAAAATCTAAAATCTAAAATCTAAAATTGAATGACTCCTAACTCCTGCTTTCTGGGGGTACAAAAACAGCTATAGCTTTAGGTATAACCCGAAAATGGGCAGGTGTGTAGGTAGTGATTTCACCATCTGTATTGATAGGGCGAGGTTTGCGAGTATGTACCTCTATTTCTTGACCTTGAAGGGAGCGTACACTCTGCCAATGTATATGTCGCCCTTGTCGCATTGCGGGTAGTAATAGTATAACCTGCCACCAGTGTTCAATCTCCAAGCTATAAAGGTCTAGTCTTTGATCGTCTATTGTGGCATCGTCAGCCACTGCCATACCACCACCGTAATAACGGCCGTTACCGACAGCAATTTGCACTGTTTTGACGTGAACCAATTCACCGTTAATCGCAATCTCTGCTGTAAAAGGTCTGGCTTCCAAAAGCACTTGCAATGCAGTGGCAGCATAAGCAAATACTCCCCAACGGCGCTTGACTTCTTTGGTAAGTCGTTGGGTAATTTTTACACTCAATCCCATACTGGCAACGTTAAAAAAGTGCTTGCCATTCACACAACCTAAGTCGATGCGCTGTAAATGTCCATCTCCAATAATTTTGCAAGCTTCGTTAAGGGAATTTGGGATTCCCAAAGTTCTCGCTAGATCGTTGGCAGTTCCCAGAGGCAAGATTCCCAAAGGTAACTGAGTTTCAATTAAAGCATCTACGGCAGCATTTAGAGTACCATCTCCTCCGCCAATAATTACCAAGTCAACTTGATACTTGTAGCGAAGTATAACTTCAGCAAGATGTTGGGGATCTTCTGTAGACTCCTCAATTAAATCAAACTCAAGTGTTTTTAGATATTGAATCGCTTCCGACAGACCCTTCTGCCCTTGGCGAGCATGACGATTTACTAACAGCAGTGCGCGGGAACTCATGGGTGGTACCTTTCGTTGTTGATATGTCCAATTATCCGCATCTATATCTTCTGCTTGATGTTTACTATAAAAAAGTGTTTAGGCTGTTATGAAAATTATCAACAATTCATTTTCCTAATACTTATTATATTGTGACTACTAATTTTTAATTTTTCTTTTTCTTTAGTTTAGCTCTACTATCTCTCAGTGTGTTTATCTTCAATGAATATAATTATTACTCCCTATCTAAATGAATTTTAGGTGTTTTTATTTATAAAATAGCGAGTTGTTCAAATATTATTATGCCAAACACAAGGAATATTTTTCATTAATCTAGATACATATACAGCAGAATTCAGAATGGGCTACGCCCCGCTGCACTAACAGAACTCAGCAGTAAAACACGCTTTATGTCTGGATAACAGACTTAGCTTGTGTACCTCAGCATTACAATTATTTAATTTTTGGTTGAGAAAGCAATTGTATCTGTCAACTTATGCTGTGACAGATTGAAAATTGTCTATGTTAAAGCGATCGCACCTTGGAAACGGCTTTTTCGGGTAAATCCCTATCTTCATCTAGAATTTTGCTTTTATGACTTTTTCGGGTCGGTGTCGCCACCAATAATTGTTTGAAACACGTCTCCTAGCAAAAATAAAAACGCTGCAACTAATACTACAATCATTAAACTCGCAAGGGCTGCAAAGGGAGAGATAATAAACAAGATTAAAAGCGCAAACATCAAAATCTTTAGTAATGTCTTATTCATCTTTTTTGATATTGAATAATATGTCTACTCTCTACAAATCAATCGATAAATCAACAATCTGTCACCTGCCCTCTGTTAGATTTAATCTGTGCGCGCTTACTTTTGTGGTCAAGGCGTTTTCTTTGAGAACTGCGAGTTGGTTTAGTGGGTTTGCGTTTGATTGTCACGACAACTGCGCTTTGAGTGAGTTCTTGAAGTCGTTTCAAGGCTGACTCGCGATTGTTCTCTTGGCTTCGGTGTTCCTGGGCTTTAATTACAACTACTCCTTCTTGGTTAATGCGTCGATCGTTGAGCTTTAAAAGCTGTTGTTTATAATAATCGGGTAATGAAGAAGCCGCAATATCGAAGCGCAAGTGGATCGCGGTGGAAACCTTATTTACATTTTGTCCTCCTGCTCCTTGCGAGCGAATCGCAGTAATTTCAATCTCAGTCTGTGGGATAATAACATTGTTGGAAATTTGCAGCATTACTCACAAGAAAAAAAAGAAACTTGTAACTTTGGGATAAATTTTATTTACTCGGTTTGTTCGGTTAAATCTATCATTACATCTGGGTCTTCATTGTTGTTCAAATTCACCTCTAAAGTCTGTCCTTGGATTGTCACTTTATCGCCCGGTACTAGTCGCCGTCCTCGTCGAGTTTCCAGCATCCCGTTGACTTGAACATCGCCACCTTGAATCATCAGCTTGGCTTGGCCTCCAGTTGGCACTATACCCATCAACTTTAAAAATTGATTTAACTTAATTGTGTTGTCTCTAACTTTCTTCATAGTAAATAAATCTACACGATCTTAATTGTATCGTTACCTTCTCAAGCTAAAGCGTAAATCTGTTACAACAGATAATCAGCTAAGTACAGTATTTCATTAATTCGTAGCAAATTTAATTTGGCAATACCCTGCAATGTCAATGCGTTGGCAAACAATGCCATTGCGTCGGCAAACAATGCCATTGCGTTGGCGAACAATGCCATTGCGTTGGCGAACAATGCCATTGCGTTGGCAAACAATGCCATTGTGTTGGCGAACAATGCCATTGCGTCGCCCTGCGTTTAACAACGTTATGCTTTTACGCAAAACTTTGGTGAGAAATGTGAATTTACAGCAGTTTTCATTTAATTGAACTGTATATGTTGTAAAAGCACAGCAATGGTGTACCTCTAGTGTGAGGTGTATTTACCTGAAAATTGCTAATTTTATTACTTGGCTGTGGTGGAGCGGCGCCAAATAGCTCGTCGTAGATATCGCTCTAACAAAAACTGTAATACCAGTTATTATCTATAATGTTGATCGACAAAACTGCCAGATATGGGCTAAAAACTAGTCTGGAAGGTTCTTTTAGTGTGTTCAGGGGACTGGATCTATGATTAAGCTTGGTTTATTGGTACAGTCCCAGAATAACTCTTTGGGTATCGGAAAAGTTACGGAAATATCTGATACCAATGCAAACGTTGAGTATTTCTGCTCTATAGGCCAACGTCTCCAAAAAACTTTACCTTTAAGTTCGCTCTCTGAAGTCAAGCTGGAACCCCAGGCTCGATGCTATATTAAGTCCCAAACTCAGGATAAGTGGATAGTGGGCAGAGTTTTTATCTGGGATGATGATACAGAAATGTATCAAATTGATTTACCAGATAAGAAAACTGCGATCGCTTCTGTTGAAGATATTTACGTTCGGTGTAATCTACCAAATACAGACCCCATCCAAACTCTGGCGATGAAGGGTCACGAAACGCCTTACTTCCATGACAAAAGATTGGCTTTCGTGAAATCCTTGATTCAGCAACGCGCTGTGAGTCGCGGGATGACGGGACTGATTTCGGCAAATATTAATCTTTATCCTCACCAAGTTGAAGTAGTGAGGCGGGTACTGGAAGACCCAATTCAACGCTACTTGTTAGCAGACGAAGTGGGACTGGGTAAAACCATTGAAGCGGGTGCGATTCTTCGTCAATTCCTCCTTGATGAACCGAAAAGAGGTGCGGTGGTATTAGTTCCGCAATATTTGCTCAAACAATGGCGGACTGAGTTAGAAAACAAGTTTTACATCTCCCATTTTGGCAAACGGGTAGCGGTGCTGGCGGTTGAAGATATTCATAAAATCAACCTGAAAGCAAGGATAGGCTGCTTAATTTTAGATGAAGCTCATCACATCGCCGCAATGGCAACCTCTAAGGATGCAACAGTACGCCAGCGTTTTCAGACTTGCAAAGAACTGGCTCATAAAAGCGATCGCTTACTTTTATTATCTGCCACTCCGGTTCTCAATCACGAGCAGGATTTTCTGGCCATGTTGCACTTGCTCGACCCGACAACCTATAAAATTGGTGATTTAGCAGGTTTTCGCGCCAAAGTTGAAAGCCGTCAGCAAATTGGTAAACTTCTGCTTTCTTTTAAAGAAGGTGCAGAACCAGAGGTTCTCAAAAGCAACTTGCAGCAATTGCGCAACCTCTTGGCTGAAGATAAGTATTTACTGAAGCTGGCGGATGATTTAGAAAATTGTTTACAAGCAAATTCTACCGAGCAAGAGCAAATCGTCCAAGCGATTCGCGTCCATGTCAGCGATATTTATCGACTACACCGCCGAATGCTTCGCAACCGTCGCGCTGCGGTGGAAGACGTGATATTTGACCGCAACTTTACGCCCAAAGAAGAGTATGATTTAGACGAGCGATCGCTTGATATCCACGAACTCCTCAATCAATGGCGGAGTGTTGCTCCTAGTGAAAAGCAATATCAGCGAATTTTTCTGTTGTTATTTCTCGCTGCTGGGACTTGGTTAGGCATTTTAGAGCAGGTAATTACGGCGCGTTTAACTGCAAAACCTCATGCTAAACTCATCCAGGAGTTTAAAGAAGATGATATTCGCCTATTAACTACAACCCCCAAATTCTCAGGGGAAGAAGAGATTCTCCAATCCTTACTAAAAATTATTCGTCAACCTCAAGAGGATGGACAACGGACGGAAAATTTGAAAACAGTGCTGCTGAATCAGCTAGGTACTTATTTCAAAATTCCCGCAAACGTTCGGAAGAATCAAAAGGAATTCATCACGAGAATACAGCAGAGAATTAAAAGACCAATTACTGGCGATATTCTGCCCAAATTTATTGTATTTACCAGTTTTGTGCAAACTTGTGGCGAAATTGTCCGTTATTTATCTGATACCTTTGGTGCAGAGACAGTAGCCAGCCATCAATTTGGAGAATCACCAGACAAGGTTGAAGAAGGCTTAAATCGGTTCAAGAATAACCCAAACTGCTTTATTTTAGTATGCGATCGCTCTGGAGAAGAAGGACGTAACCTCCAGTTTGCCGATTGGTTAATTCATTTTGACCTTCCTTGGTCGCCTAATCAATTAGAGCAGAGAATTGGTAGACTTGACCGCATTGGCAGCAAAATTGGCATCCAATCTAGTGTCTTGATTGGCCCCTACTTGGAAGATAGCCCTCACAATGCTTGGTATAAAGTCTTAAAAGATGGGTTTGGTATTTTCCAACAATCAATTGCCAGTCTCCAGTTTTATGTCGATGAGAAACTTGCAGAATTAGAAACAGTTTTGTTTCAATCAGGTGCGGCTGGATTGTTAGAGATGGTTTTACCAATTCAAGAGCAAATTGAAGCGGAAATAGCCAAAATTAGCGAACAAAATGCTCTAGATGAAATTGATGCAAACGATGAAATTGCTACCGAGTATTTTCAAGAGCTAGATAATTACGATGCTCGTCATCTAGAAATGAAACGAGCAATTGAAGGCTGGATTTGTGACGCGCTAGGATTCAGAGGACTCAATAACCCCGATTCATCAGAGATGCGACGTTATCAACCAACAACGCGTACCTTGGTTCCGATAAATGAGTTACAAAACCGTTTTGCTGAGAGTTCCCTAGACCAATTTGGTACTTATAATCGCAGGGTGGCAAACCAGAATGCTGGTGTTAAACTCTTTCGAGTTGGCGAAGGATTTGTTGAAGCACTCTTGAACTATATCAACTGGGATGACCGAGGTGAAGCCTTTGCTCTCTGGCGCACTGATGCATCTTGGGATGCGAAAGAAGGGAAAGAGTGGTTCGGTTTCCAGTGCAATTATGTAGTCGAGGCAAATTTAAGAATTGCCAAACAAGTTTTACTAGATAACAAACTAGATAATTCTCAATTCAAAAACTTGCAGCGACGTGTTGATGCTCTATTTCCACCAATTATAGAAACTATCTATGTTGATGGTCGCAAGGAGCCAATACGTGCTGTTGAGGATAAAGCTCTTTTAAGTATTCTGCAACGTCCATATAAAGATAAAAACAATAATCAAGGACGAGATTACAACCTAGCAAAAGAGCGCTTAGGAATTATTGACGATTTTGTTGATCCTAGTAAATGGCAAAATTTTTGCTATCAAGTACGTAATGCTTCTTCAGAATTACTTTCCAATCGTCCCGATTTTATTGATTTATGTCAAAGTTGTGCTAAAATCGCCGAAAAGAAATTAGCCAATCGAGTAGAACAATTAGGTCTACGTTTAAATCAGCAAAGTTGGGATAATGCATTAGCTGAAGAATTGAAGATAGAAAATGCTTTAAATGCAGCCATTCTAGAGGGAATTCGCCAGCCGCTTCTGAGGCTTGATTCTGTAGGTTTTATTGTTGTATCGGGGCGATCGCTTGTGCAATTTGAGTGATATTATGTGCGATTAAACAGCTTTGGTAATCCGATTTGATATCCAAAGATTGAGAGCTTAAAATCCCCGACTTATTTAAAAAGTCGGGGATATTTTTATTCTGGTGTTATTGATGACATTGCTGTAAAAATGCAAAACTTGCTTTAGAAAAAGTTAGGCGATCGCAGCTTCAGCGACAGCCGCAACTTTGCTAAACTGATTTACTGGACGAGGTAAACCAAGATTTTCGCGCAAGGTTCGTGCTTCATACTCTGTACGGAACAGACCGCGACGTTGCAATTCAGGAATTACCAAGTCTACAAACTCATCCAATCCTCCGGGCAACCAAGGTGGCATGATATTAAAGCCATCCGCCCCGCCATTGACAAACCAATCTTCTAGCTGATCGGCAATTTGTTCTGGTGTGCCTAAAATCTGACGATGCCCACGCGCTCCAGCTATCCATAAATACAGTTGGCGAATCGTTAAATTCTCTCTCTTCGCTAGGTCAGTCAGAAGTAGCTGACGGCTTTTGCCACCGTTAGTCTCTGGTAAATCGGGCAACGGCCCGTCCAATGGATAGCCAGATAGGTCAAATCCACCGATCATTGAGCCAAGCAAATTTAAGCCAACTACCGGATCGATCAACTCCTGAATTTGATCGAATTTGTCCTTAGCTTCTTGCTCAGTTTTGCCGATAACTGGGAATACACCTGGCATAATCTTGAGATGGTCAGGCGATCGCCCGTATTGAGCCAGTCTCCCCTTCACATCTGCATAGAATGCCTGGGCTTCTGCCAAGGTCTGCTGGGCAGTGAAAATTACCTCCGCCGTTTGTGCAGCCAGATCCTTACCGTCTTCGGAAGACCCAGCTTGAATGATTACCGGATAGCCCTGGATGGGACGCGCCACATTTAGCGGGCCGCGTACTGAAAAATGTTCACCTTTGTGGTTGGGAACGTGCAATTTATTTGGATCGAAGTAAATACCCGACTCCTTATCATGTAAGAAGGCATCGTCCTCCCAACTATCCCAGAGTTTCGTGACAACATCCACAAACTCTTTGGCACGCTGATAACGTAGGGTATGTTCCATGTGCTTTTCCCGATTGAAGTTCAGCGCTTCAGCTTCAGTGGCAGAAGTTACGAGATTCCAACCGGCACGGCCACCACTGAGATAATCCAGTGATGCAAACTTGCGGGCGAGGTGATATGGCTCGTTGTAGGTGGTCGATACTGTCGCCGTCAAACCAATGTTTTCCGTCACCACAGATAAAGCCGACAACAGGGTGAGAGGTTCAAAGTGGACGAGTTTCCCATTTCGGCTCAAAAGGTCGGCGCTTTGATTGCGGTCGCGCACAGCCACGCCGTCTGCAAAGAAGATCATGTCAAATTTGCCGCGTTCTGCCGTCTGTGCCAGCTTTTTATAATGTTGAAAGTTCAAACCAGCGTCAGCTTGCGCTTCGGGGTGTCGCCATGACGCTACGTGATGGCCAGTGCTGGGCAAGAATGCACCTAGTCTAAGTTGAGGTTTTTTTGTACTCATGCTTTTTTCTGTTTGGTAAGAAAGTGTTTTTAAACGCAAAGGCACGCAAAGTAAGCGCAGAGTAACGCAGAGTTTTGCCGAATTTATGCAATGTTGTACTAAGGTGTTATGAGTTAAATCACGCTAGTTTTTTGAATTTTGAATTGCTTACACAGGTTGGGGTTTGAGTAAATCTGTTTTGGTAACAAATTCACTGAATGTACTTGCAACCTTCTGCGGTAATGCGATTGCCGGAGTTTGTAACGGCAACCTGGGAAACAGTAATTCTGCGACTCGATAGGCTTCTTCGAGATGGGGATAACCTGAAAAAACGAAGGTATCAATTCCTAAATCGGCATATTCCAGCATCCGCGCTGCAACTGTATCTGGATCTCCCACTAAGGCAGTCCCAGCACCTCCACGCACTAAGCCAACACCTGCCCATAAGTTGGGACTAATTTCTAGATTTTTGCGATTACCTTTATGCAGTTGAGCCATACGGCGTTGTCCTTCTGATTCAGATTGAGTAAATCGCTGATGTGCAGCTGCTATGGTTTCATCATCCACATACTGAATCAGTTCATTAGCTGCATCCCAAGCTTGTTGTGTAGTTTCGCGGACTATAACGTGCATCCGAATCCCAAACCGGACTGTTCTACCTTGTTCTGCTGCTAATTGGCGTACCTTGGCAATCTTTTCGGCAACTCGATCTGGTGGTTCACCCCAAGTTAAATACACATCAATGTGTTTGGCAGCAACTTGGAGCGCCGCATCTGAAGAACCGCCAAAATATAAGGTGGGATAAGGCTTTTGTACAGGAGGAAATTGGAGTTTTGCGCCTTGAACTTTCAGATGGCGACCATTATAGGTTACTTCTTCACCTTGCATGAGCGATCGCCAAATTGTCAAAAACTCATCTGTGAGTTCATAACGCTGATCGTGAGCTAAGAAAATCCCATCTTTTGCAAGTTCTTTTGTGTCTCCACCAGTGACAACATTCAGAATAATTCGACCATTAGAAATCTGGTCAAAAGTAGCGGCCATTCTAACTGCCAAAGAAGGCGACATAATTGCCGGACGAAAGGCTACAAGAAACCGTAAGCGTTCCGTAACTGAAATTAATGAAGTAGCTACAATCCAAGTATCTTGTTTTTGTCCAGTACCAATTAACATCCCGCCATAGCCCAATTTATCAACAGCTTGGGCGATTTGCTGCATATAGGGATAAGTGGCTGGTCGCCTGCCGATTGTAGTACCTAAATAACGCTCATCTCCCTGTGTCGGCAAATACCAAAAAACTTCCATTTTCTTATCTCCTGGCGCTATTTATGGCTAATGGTTTCCGGTGTTATAGCTGCATATTGTTCGCTAGTCAGCATTGCTTCCTTAATATTGATGGGTTTAGGAATCACTTTTTCTTTGGCAAACAAATCTGCAATTTTCTGTTGTTTTTCCATAATTTCAGGCGTAATTGGTCTTATACCGTAAGTTCGCCTTTCAACCATTGTTGTTAAAATATCTTCATCAATTTTGAGGTGAGGAATAATCAGTTTTACAACTTCTGCTCGGTTTTTCTCACTCCATTGACCTGTGTTATTTATCTCCTCAAGAACTAATCGCACTAATTTCGGGTTTTCTGTGGCAAATTTTCGCGCCGCCATGTAATATCCGCCCTGAGTAGAAATGCCACTAGCATCTCGCAAAACACGAGCATTTGCTTTTTTTTGGGCCACGGCTAAATAAGGGTCCCAAGTTACCCAAGCATCTATTTTGCCTTGAATAAAAGCATCACGAGCTTCTGAAGGAGGGAGGCTAATGGCTTGAATATCACTATATTTCAAACCAGCTTCTTCTAAAGCTTTGATTAATAAGTAATGGGAAGCAGAACCCTTTTGAAAAACTACTTTTTTACCTTTGAGATCGGCTAAAGTCCGAATCGGTGAATTCTTTTGAACGATAATCCCGCTTCCTTTACCAGTACTGGGTTTATTACTAGCAACATAAACTAAAGATGTGCCAGCCGCTTGGGCAAATATCGGGGGAGTCTCGCCTACAGAGCCAATATCAACCCTACCCACATTCATCGCTTCCATCAGTTGTGGCCCGGCGGCAAATTGCGCCCATTCCACGGAAATACCTAAAGGCTTGAGACGTTTTTCAATCAATCCTTTAAGTCTGAAAATATCCCCAGAACTTTGATACCCCATTCGGACAACTTTGGTTTTCAACCCAGTGGTTTTATTTGCTGAATTTGGGGCTTGGACTGAGCAACTGATTAAGGTTGTTGAGATTGTTAATAATCCAGGTAAAAGGAATAGTGAAAAACGTTGGAAAATCTTAACTTGTGGCTGTTTGAAGGCAAGAATCATGGACGTGATACTTTGTTTTTTTATTTGCTTTTGGACTTATTTGGCTAATATTTGCCTATCTTCAGTCGTAAAGGCGCACAGATCATTGGTGTCAACTTAACGTGAAAGCCAGCCTAGAAAAAGCTTTTAGATATTGTCTCGTTCCCAGTCTCAGACTGGGAATGCTGTCTTAGAGGCTCCCGCCTCCCTTGCTGGCGGCAGAGCCGCTTTTGAGTTGCATTTCCAGCCCAGAGGCTGGAAACGAGATTTGACAAAGCTTTTAGCTTAAGTTGACACCAATGCGCACATCTGTGCGCCTCTAGTGTTGTATTACTCGTAATCTAAAGATTTAGACTTTTTGAAGCTGAAGGTTCTTTTGGAACAGTTCTTGAACATTTTTCCAAGCATCGGCGGCAGCTTCGGCATTGTAGCTGGCGCGATGATTGCAGAAAAAGCCATGTCCTGCTCCGGGATAACGGAAGATAGCATGAGTAATCTGATTTTTCTTCAATTCAGCCTCAATTTGTTCTGTATGTTCTAAAGGGATTCCCTGGTCATCAAGACCAAAGAAGGCGTAAATGGGGCCTTTAATCTCTGGAGTGCGGGTGATGGTTGGTTCTCCACCGCCGGGAGTTGAGTTGGGAATCCCGCCACCATAGAAGGAAGCTGTAACTTTAATATCTGGTAAGGTGGCAGCTAGATAAACGACGTGACCACCAAAGCAGAAACCAATAGAGCCGATCGCATCTCCTTGCACATTTGGTAAAGTTCTTAGATAGGCGATCGCAGCTTTAATATCACTCAATATTTCCTCTGCTGTTGTCTGCTCCTTATACCCTCTCCCTTGCTGCACATCTTCAGGAGTGTATCCACCCTCAAAACCGGGGGCGGTGCGTTGAAATAAAGTCGGTGCGATCGCTACATACCCATCTTTGGCAAATTTCTCAGCAACTTCCCGAATGTGAATATTAACCCCAAAAATTTCCTGAATCACAATCACGGCTGGGAAGGTTCCCTTTTTTGCCGGTTCAGCTAAGTAAGCATCAATTTGCAAATCTCCGTTAGGGACTTTAACTTGAGCAGTGCGAATTTCTGTGTTTGTCATCTTGGGATTAGCCTGTAATTGCTTTCAGGAGACGATGTTTTATCGTAATTTTTGTGCAATACTACTTAAAATATATCAATTTACCGTAGTTTAAGAGTAGTATTTCATAAACAATGTGCAAAGGCAAGTCCTTTGATTTAGAGATGTAGATGAATATAAGACCATACCAAGAATCTGATGCTGAATTAGTCAGTGCTTTGTGGGATGAGGTGTTTCCTAATAATCCGTCGCACAGCAGCCCAAAATTGGTAATCAGTCAGAAGCTTGCTGTACAACCAGAGTTGTTTTTCGTTACTGAGATTAACTCTGTAATTGTGGGCACTATCATGGCAGGATATGACGGGCATCGCGGTTGGCTATACACAGTTGCGGTCAGTCCTCAGTATCAACGGCAGGGTATTGGTAGCAAGCTAGTGCAGCACGCAGAGAAGGTATTGATAGCGATGGGATGCCTCAAAATCAATCTCCAAGTTCGTGTCTCCAATGCAGAAGTAGTTGAGTTTTATAGAAAACTTGGCTATCTCATTGAAGAACGCATCAGTATGGGAAAGCTTGTCGCATAGATGTTTGGTGAGTTTGAACAAAAAAACTATAGAAATACGCCAGTATGACGGCAAAAGGTGATTGTAGCATTACCAAATTTAACCCAAATTAGGAGAAAAATTTATGAAGCTTAATGCAGTTCATCATATTCAAGTAACCTATCCTTTTGAAGTCGAGGAAGCAATGCTATCTTTCTACAGCGAAGTTTTGGGACTGACTGAAATTGCCAGACCTGATGTCGTTAAAAATGATTCAGGAGCGTGGTACAAATTGGGAGATATTCAACTGCACGTTAGTAGAGAGAAAAACGCCAATAACCAAGCATCTAGACGGCATTTTTGTTTCCAAGTCGATAACTTGAACGCTTTTGAAGAACACCTAAAAGAGCATGGAATAGAAATTATTCCCGATCAACGACCACTTCCAGAATGCGTGCGGTTTTTCCTCCGAGATCCCGGTGGGAATCGTATAGAGATTGCAGAGTTCGTTAAGAGTACTTTTGCACAGCGACAAACAATCGATTTTGTAGCCTGAAACCCTTACTGTGGAAACAATCGACACCAATCAACGTTCGCGCAGCGTCTCGTAGAGAAGTTATGACGTTTTCAAGGTTTTGGCGAGTGGTGTCGATGAGTTCAATACATTTGGAAAAAGAGCATAGCATTTTACCTATGCTTGTCAAGATTTTGTCAATCTGACTCCTGTTAACGCAGCGGGGCGTAGCCCATTCTGATTTCTGAATTCTTTTTCAAATCAACAATTTTCTCCTGATGTTTCACACGCACCAATACTCACCCAGGTGCTAGAACCATCTTGCCAATGTTCTTTCTTCCATATAGGGGCATTGTGTTTGAGTGTATCAATAGCATATTGGCAAGCTTCAAACGCCTCACTCCGATGAGGAGAACCCACAGCTACTAAAACGCTGATTTCCCCAACTTGCAAACGTCCAACGCGATGATAAATCGCGACTCGATTCACATCAGACATAGATAAGCGAATATCCGCAGCAATTTGATAAAATATCCGCAATGCCATCGGTTCATAAGCTTGATACTCTAAAGCAATCACAGGTTTACCATCGGTTTGATTGCGAACCATACCACTCATCACAACCACAGCACCATTAGCTGGATCGTCAGATTTGGTGTAGATTTCTTCCAGAGACAATGGTGCAAAGGTAATGGCAAAACTATCTTCGGCTCTTGGTTTAACAGCAGAGGTAAGTGTGGTTGTCATAACTGCGTTGATATTATATAGGTTTTTTCTATTGTCTCTGAAAAAAGCATTACTAGTCTATGTTGAGTGGCTAAGATGGATGGAGCAACTACCATTCGCACATTGCAAGATATAAATCCGCTATTGCCGATTATTGCTGTGAGTGGACTAGTAACAAGTGAACAAGTACTGATCGATAAAAAGGTTAGAGTATACAGCCTTTTTATCTAAATCTTATACAACGCAAGAATTGTTGAAAACCTTACATACAGTTATTAGTCATTAATCTGCATTATCTAGACGATCGCAGTCATATCTACCTTTAATCTCTTGATTGAAAAAGCTGCCAATTGAGTCTGAGGAATGTAAATCTTCCCAAGTATCCTCGTCTACGCCTAAGTACTGATAAACAGCTCCACTTTGAAACTCAACTTGCAAAATATGTTCGTTGCGATCGTAGCCTACAGCCATAGCCATTGATGAGACAACTGGTAGCATGACAATTGGTTCTTCTTCAAAGGGTAATGCAGTCGTTTCGGCAATTGTTTCGTTCAGTTCTTGTAATCCTTCATAAGCTTGTATCGGTGCCGGAATTTCCAAAAACTCTAGTTCGTTGCCTCGGTCGAGCAACAACTGCAAATATCCATCAGAATGAGCGATCGCTACTAAACTGCTCAAGTCTACCTTAGATAGCTTCATTTATTTTGTACTCTCCTATTACCGTAGTCGGGAGTGGTAAAGTTTTATGCAATATCAAGCGCTTTTATAGTACATTTATACTAAAAAATTACTTAATTGTCAAGTTTTTCTCTTAAGAGAGAATTTTAGGTATGTAGAGACGCTTTAGCAAAGCAGCACGCAGTGTTTTTCTCTGACATCCTGGGAAATACTCATGATTAAATTTGGGTAAATGGGCGTATTTGAGTCACCTGCCGCAGCAATCTCTGCTTTGTGAGGGGAACTCAACAGGCGAACTAAAAAATTGCATAAATGTTCAACTCGCCTCAGTTAAGTACTTGACAATTTCAAGCAATCCTTGTTGTGTCTAGACTCAACTGAGTCTCTATTGCTGTTTGTATCACTCAATTAGCTCACCCTTTTGGGTGAGTCATAGATCAACCGATCAGATGACCTGACTGAAGGAAGCTGAGATTAATAATAAAGAGGATTCTATTACTAAAGAACACCGATTGCATTTTACCTAAATATAACTTATGAAACTTACTAACTTAATAAATTCTGCACTTATTTTTGCTTCTATTACTCTTGTACCTGGAATCGCTGGCGCTCAAACAGCTACTACCAACAACAGCGAAACAATAGCTGTTAACTCTAACAATTTATCCACTAATTCGACTTCTGCGAATTACCTCCAGCCTGTAAATCTAGTTACTTTTGCTTATCAAGGAGGTCTGCAACAACATGGTATTCCTAGCGGAGAAGCGCTAGTACTTAAAACTCTAAATAGAAATATTGTTGCGAAAGATTTGGTTAAAGCTGCTGTGAATGCAGATAAATTACCATCACAAGTTTTAAACGATCCAAATTATCTAAGTGCTGTTAATTTAGAACTCAACGTATTGCCAGATTATGCTGCTGCTGATTAATTTGGTTTTTCTTATATCTTTTGAGAAAGCTAAGTTTTTCAGTATGGTATATTTGTATGCTTGCTACTAAGGATAAATAAAAGCCTTTGCTACATAGCGATCGCTACGTATGAAAAGTATATATTGAAAAATAATTTCTAAATTTTGACATAAGTTGCATTTATCCTGTTCTAAAGACACAGAAAATTGTATAATCGACAGCTTATCGCTCAAAAATTTCTATAGAGAATGACAGAAGTAATAAGATCCGGGGGACTAAATAATATTGAGTCCATTGAGTTTGAAGAGCAGTGCTTAGAAAAAGCCAGAGAAACAGGCGATCGCAATGGGGAAGTCATTTCCTTGGCAAGTTTGGGCAATGCTTACCATTCACTAGGTGAATACCACCTAGCAATTGAGTTTTATCAGCAGTGGTTAGATATAGCTAAAGAAATAGGCGATCGCTTAGAAGAAGCCAAATCTTTATCTGGGTTGGGTAACGCTTACCAATCACTGGGCAAATACCAGCGAGCGATTGAATTTTATCACCAGTGGTTGAGCATTACCAGGAAAATAGGCGATCGCACTGGGGAAGGCATTTGCTTGGGAAGTTTGGGTAATACTTATGAATATCTGGGTAAGTATGAGCAAGCGATAGAATTTTACCAACAATGGTTGGGTATAACGAAGAAAACAGGCGATTGGACTGGGGAATGCATTTGCCTGGGAAGTTTGGGCAATACTTATGAATCATTGGGATCTTACCAACTAGCGATTGAGTTTTATCAACAATGGTTAGGGCTGGCAAAATTTATTAGCGATCGCAATGGTCAAAGCATGGCCCTGAGTGGATTGGGTGGTGCTTATAAGGCTTTGGGACAGTACCAAAGAGCGTTTGAGTTTTATCAGCATTCATTAGAGATTAAAAGGGATCTTAATGACCCAAATGGGGAAGCAAACGCCTGGTTTAATTTGGGTTTGGTATTAGAAAAAACCAATCGAGAATCAGAAGCGATGGATGCCTTTTGCAATGCTCGTGAAATTTATCATGCAATGGGACTCGATGCCAGCCTGCAAGATTGTAACCATGCCATTGAGTTTCTTTCTCAAAATATTGCAAGTGCAACATCTGCCTTCTGGTTTAAAAGATGGTTAAGTCATTTGTCGCAGTTGATCAAAACTGGTTCTAAATAAAGAGTGCTGAGTTCCGAGTTAAAAGACCCTTTTAATTCACTCAGGACTCACCACGATACTGATTGAATACTGCAACTGAGTTATTGCGATCAAAGGAAAGCACAGAAAACGGGTCTTTTCGATTCCCCATTTCCATCCCAGGAGTGCCTACAGGCATTTGAGGAACAGATAAACCAACAACATTTGGCTTTTCTTGAAGGAGACGTTTGATGTCGCCTGCGGGGACGTGTCCTTCGATGACATATCCATTAGCAATTGCTGTATGGCAAGATGACAAGTTATCCGGCACGTTGTACTTTTGTTTGACTGTTTCGATATCAGGCGTAGAAAAATCTGTGATTTTAAAACCCTGTGCCTTTAAGTGCTCAATCCACCCGCCACAACAGTTACAATCGGGACTGTGATATACAGTGGCATTTAGCACTGTTGATTTTGATGGTGTCTGTTGCTCCTGGATGTTAAAAACAGCTTGAGCATGACTCATAGGAGCAGTACTTCCCAAGATGCTCAACACCCCTAATGTTAGAACTACTATTTGCACAATGGCAGGCATCAAAATGGGAAGTAACCATTTTTGCCAGCAATAAATCAATTGTTTGTGTGACATCTGATACTTCCTAAATACAACATTGCTTCCAAAACACTTTGCGTTTAAAAACACTAAGATTTTAAATAAAAGAGATATAAGTAAAATTAAATATGTCTTATCCATAACCCAATGGCACGAAGAAAATTCTCTACGAGAGGCTACGCCAATGCGTCTACGCACTATGAGATTCCGAGCCTCCCGACATAGCAATAATCTCTCCATTGCAGTATTCATGGTGTTCTAGGTTGGTTTCTTCTATAGCCCGATACTCATCTAACATCAGGCGAGTTGTGATTACATCTGGGGTACTGGTTTGAGCAAAGACCACAATCAACCTCTTAAATAATTAGCTCTAAAACTATTATCAGCAAAGGAAAGAAGAATTGCCAATGAACGGTCGAATGCCGCAGCTTCCAAGTGAGGGTATGATGTACGCAATCGCCTCGTTGCACATGTGTTTTATTGCCTTTGGCTAAGAATCCATTCAATTACACCAACGGCAAGGAAATATTATCAACTCTGCTATAGGAATCCGGTTTGATTTTTGAAACGATCTACGTAGTCAGGGAACAGGAAAGAAGGTTTTCGAAGGTGTACTTAGTTTTTTCAGAAATCAAATATGAGTCCTATAGCACCTTGAAGTTAGTAACGATATCTTTAATATGGAACGAATCTAGGCATTTTTATAAGTAAATCTTATGGGTGTGATAGTTTTTTTTCTAAGTAATATAGACTTTATTGAAAAATTTCCAAGATACTTTAATGGTAGAATGTTATAGATTCATGACATTAAGCAATATTCTATTGGACTTGTTAATTTAGCGTTAATAGGTCTATGTAAATGTTGCTCTTAATGTCTTGAATAAATAATCTAGTCGATGCCTTATCTACAATCTGGAAAGGTACTACTGTGTGCATTGTTATCTTTAGTGTATCAACCGATTTAAGATACTATTTTTGCTAACAAACTTGAGATAGATGTGTTTGTCTATTTCGGTATTGGTAACTAGCTACAGCATCATTTCACAATTCATATTTTCTAAGTTGATGCTTATTTATTATTGTGGAGTTTATGAAAGGAAATTTCCCAAAAAAACGAACTAATCCTGCCTATTTAAGATTATTTAATTACAAAAATATTCACTTGAGATTGAAGAATTACTGGTTTAAGATAAGTGGAACCTGGCGGTCGTGTCCTCTAACATGTCCTATAGATAAACCTCATCACAAACATATTTTTTGGAGTTGGCTTGGTAGTTTCTTAGCAATCGCAGCAACGGCTTACCTGTCTGTAAAAACAAATTCTCCTCTGCTTATGGCTCCGTTTGGTGCTACCAGTGTATTGATATTTGGTGTACCAGACAGTCCTTTGGCTCAACCCCGTAATGTAATTGGTGGTAATCTCGTAGCTGCCTTAGTCAGCCTAATTATTTTACATCTTTTCGGTTCGTCTCCTTGGACAATGGGAATGGCAGTAGCAACAGCTATTGGAATGATGCAGCTGACTGGAACTCTACACCCACCTTCAGGAGCAGTTGCCTTAGTCGTAATGATGACAAAAGCTCCTTGGCAATTTCTATTAACACCTGCTTTACAAGGTTCTATTATTTTGGTGCTTTGTGCCGTGGTTTTTAATAATCTGGCACAAGAGAGGACTTATCCCAAGCACTGGCTGTAAGAATTTTTAACGTTGTTTCTATCAAAGGTGGATCTACTCACCACAAGTGTACAGTGACAAATAAAAAGTCGCTGTACACTTATTAGTCATCATATTTTCATGAAAACAAATGGAGCGATGTCTACGACGGGCTACGCCTACGCTTTTCTTGAGGCGATCTCTCATGATTGATATTTTGGTGGCTAGTCACTTCAAATACTGTTCGGTTAAGAGACGCGATAAATTGCCGTCTCTACAATAATCAGTCTTTTGTCTTGACGGTGATTTTTCGCATCTTTACGATTTATAATTTTCATCAAAAAACCTTAACCGAAACGTATTGAGTTCATTTCTATTCTGGCTTTTTGTGCCAATGCCCATCATCGCCTTTTTCGTAATCGCCCTTTACCGCACTCCAAGCGACTCGAAAGGCACGTTCTTCTCCACCATATTGTTCTTGAGCGCTGTTAAATGCAGCCCGAAAAATTTCTTGGGCGTGCTTGGGTAAGTTTTCTTTGACTGCATCTGGTAAGTCTGCAATTTGTTTGTAAGGCATAAACTTTATTTCCCCAGTCTCATGTTTGTCCTTTGCTTTGGGGTGGAAATCTATGTTTGATTCTGCCTTCATCAGTATCAAACTTTGAAAGTTTTGAAGAGTTTAAAACCTTCATCAGCGGCGTATTGGTAACAGCGATACCTGCGGTGAGCTATGCTAACGCCCAAGGACTGCATTGTTTGAAAGCTACGGGCGATGCCTGCGGTGGGCTACGCCTACGCTAAATTCTGAGGCAGTACTTTCAGATCATCAATACCGTTAACAACTGTCGCAATTTTGTCCCACAATTACACGTATTAAATAATTCGTAATTTAATTGTTAACTAAAAATTAAAAATTACGAATTATTGATTACTTAAAGACGTGATGGTGTCAAAAACTAATAGTTTGTGGCTTGAAACTCGATGCACTATCCCAATAATTAACCTGGTTAATATTCACCTTTAGCAAAGCAATATCGGGTTCGTCTAGTCCTTTAGGAAACCAGGTTTGAAGTTCCGGCTTCCATAGCTCTCGCATCTTATTGCGGTCTTTTACAAGTTCTGCTGTACCTGAGATAGAAACGTATCGCTGCTGTTCGGGTGACGAGAAACTAATATTGACCTGCTTATGGTGTTCAATTTCAGTTACCTTATGGGAAGCAGCATAAGTAAAGAACCAGAGTATGCTATCAGAGTTAATCTCACCACTCTTTGACATAGGGTAACTATGCAAACTCCCATCATCATCGACTGTGGTAAACATACCATAATCAATATCTTTGATTAGTTCATGCAGTTTTTGAATCTGTTGATTCCGGTCTGTAGAAGTTGTCATTGTTTGTAATTTTTTCTCTATTGTTCTATTTGTTCTCTGGGTTATAATTAAAAATTACAAACCAGGATTTAATACTGATAAACTTATTTTTAAGTATTAACCTTTTTAGTTTAAATTGCGTGAGTCTAAAGGTGTAATTATAATAAAATTAGCTTTTTTAGTTATATCTATAGAGATATTGCTTGAAAGTGATTGTTCTGTGCATACACAACTTTTAAGTATAGTCAGGTTAATTTTGTGCTTATTTCTTTAGACAGAAATTTGAGAAATTTTGCACTAAATTCCAAGTGCCTCTGTAACTTTAGAGTGATAAAGTCATATCTTCCGGCTGAGAATGACTATTTTGGGGCTGCCGCCTCCTTGATTTGCGGTAGCAGTGCAATAATGAGGAACATTTCTAGCCAAAGTCTAGAAACGAGGTTTTAAAAGGGTTTTAGTTGAAATTTTGTAGTTTTATTTATTCTCGCTGATTTATTTACTGAGAAATTATTAAAGCATTTTGAGAAAGTTAAATGCCATTTTGCTTGCGTAAAACACCGAAATGAGTAACTAAACTGGTGTTTGAGAAAGCATTTAAGCGTTTTGTTTGCGGAAAATACCAAAATGAGAAAGCATTTAAGCTTTTTGCTTGCGGAAAATACCAAAATGAGAAAGCATTCAAGTATTTTGAGAAAGCATTTAAGCTTTTTGCTTGCTGAAAACACCGAAATGAGAAAGCATTCAAGGGTTTTGAGAAAGCATTTAAGCTTTTTGAGAAAGCATTTCAGTATTTTGAGAAAGTATTTTAGTATTTTGATAAAGCAATTAGGCTTTTTGATAAAGCAATCAGTAAATATACCTGACGATTAAAAATTACGGCTGTACATAGCTTGCTTCCCGTTCGCCCTTGGCGTCCCGTAGAGAATGGCACAAAGCCGACGCTTAGATATTCTGTAACTGTAAAATTTTATATAACACCAGTAGCGATCGCAGATCATCATGACAATAGTTACTACATTTGCGATCGCCACTCATGACTTGTTATTTAGATATTAAAGTATTAAAATTTACGCCACAAAGTATTCTTACTCTAAAATGTTAAATTTATACCTTCTGAATGAGCCTCTTCAACCCATAGCAGGAGTATCACTTTCCATTCAGCGTCTACTATAAAGCAACTAGGAAATCAAATTGCAGTGTATCTGCCTTTCAAATTATGGACTGGAAGTACAGGTGGAAAAATGGTTATCGACCAAGCCGAGATGAAGCAGCAAAAAACCCTCATTTGTTAGATGAGAGTCAGTTCGAGAACGAACAAGACCGAAAGCTCGCTGAAGAAACTACAAGGAAGCATTTGGGCGTACCTGCACCAACCTTAGACGAAGATCAATCAATACTACCTCATGCAGCTTCGCCTAATGACAAGCTTTAATCCTAAGACATAGGCAAAAAAAGCCTATGTCTGCTCCATACTACTTATCATTATCAAATCAAGTTTAACAAAATGCAGATTTCGCAACTTTTCAATCGATTAAATAATAAGAAATTTACTAAGTTACTCACTCAGACTATAGCTTTAGGGATAGGCGCTATTGTTCTATTCTCAACTACTAATGCTAATGCTGCCGAGCAAGTTGTTTTAAAGTATGGTACTTTTCAGGGACAAATATCAGTTGAAGAATTAAGTCAGTTTACCGAAACTGGTAAGACTACCCCAACATTAAGAGCTTATTTACAGGCGGCCCAACAAGATCCCGCAGTAGCTCGTAAAGCATTGAAAGCCCCAATAAAAGCTGATGCTGACTTTTTAAATAGCTTACTAGCTAGTTGGGCAGGGCCAATTTTAGTTAACCAAATTGGTGAGGTAGTTCACCCTCCCGCAGGACAACTAGATCAGCAAGCGTTGCGAAGCGCTTTAAGTGCATCTATTAAAGAAAATGGTGAAGTTACATTACTTGGAGCCATTCAGAATTATCCAAATACATCTGTTGAACTTGAAGGAGATCGTCTGATCTCTGTTTATGAACGCCTTAGCAATCTTGCAGAACTTTTATAAAGGTTACTTAAAGATAATGCATTTGTCATCCGATGATTGGTGTAGTATCTCAATAGTCGTGAATTTTAGTCACGAGCGCAATGAAGTTAATACTAATGAGTCTATCTTAGGGTTCATACTCTGTTACTCAGAAATTCCCTAATCTAAATGTAGAGTTTAGTCTAAGAATAGGGAAAAGATTTTTATGACAACCGATGTTTCTAAAGATATTAAGAAGGATGTTAATGGGTCGCTGATCAGTGGTGTTATCCTAAGTATTTTAGGGGTTATTGCGATCGCAGCGCCTAACTTCACCACCATATTCGCCGAAACTTGGATTGCGGTGATTTTGATTTTCGCCGGATTTACAAAACTAGTTTATGCCACTCAAACCCGCCACCAAGGAGGTTTTATTTGGAAACTTCTATTGAGCGGACTCTATATTGCAACCGGCATCATGTTGTTTGTTTATCCTTTTACAGGTGTACTCACACTAACTCTGTTGCTTGGCAGCTTTTTACTGGCTGAAGGTACATTCGAGTTAATTCTGGCATTCCGGTTACGCCCACAAGATAACTGGACGTGGATACTAGGTGATGGGATTATTACGCTGATCTTAGGTGCAATGATTTGGTTCCAGTGGCCCTTCAACGCCCCCTGGCTTCTGGGTACACTAGTTGGTGTCAGCATTATTTTCACTGGCGTTTCACGCGTGATGCTGGCGTTGAATGCGCGTTCTACCTTGAATCCTCCTGACCAAGCTACAAACGCTACTTAGTAGATAGGAGTGGGGAGATGAGGGGCAGGGAGCAGGGGCACAGGGGTAGGGGAGAAATAATAACTCCTAACTCAGCACTCGGAACGGGCTAAACGCCCCGCTACCGCTAATGGAACTCAGAACTGTTTTACCCAATGCCCCATTCCTAAACCTGAGTAGTTAAAGTTTACAAGACATTGCAGCAGCGATGCCTACGGCTGGCTATGCCTACGCCAACAAAATTGCTAAATTAACTAAGGAAATCAAAATCAAGGCCAGCTAGCTGCAATTAAATAATGGTATCTATTGCTACCCCCTTCTCGGATATTCAAAACCATTGGGCACGCTTATTTATTACAGCCTTAGCCCAACGCGGTATTGTCAGTGGGTTGCCTAATGGCACTTATCGCCCCGATAATTCACTTACCCGTGCTGAATTTGCCGCTATTATCGCTAACGCATTTGGCACAGTTTCCAAGAAGCGGCAGTATGTTCCCTTTGTTGATGTACCTACAAATTATTGGGCAGCAGCAGCCATCAAAACAGCTTACGAAAAAGCATTTATTAGTGGGTTTCCTGATAAAACTTTCCGTTCCGCTAACCGAATTACTAGAGTAGAAGTCTTAGTTTCCTTGGTAGCAGGCTTAGAAATTGCCACCAAGGTAAAACCTGACCTCCTCTCAAAACTCTCACAAATTTATCAAGATTCTGTTCAGATTCCCGAATATGGTAGAAATCACGTAGCTATTGCTACCAGCGCTGGATTGGTAGTTAGTTTCCCAAATATTAAATTACTTAATCCTAATCTTGCAGCCACCCGTGCAGATGTGGCAGTGATTATTTATCAAGCTTTGGTGTATTTAGGTCAGGCAGAAAAAATTGCCTCTAGTTACTTAGTGCAGCCGCCAATATTAACGCCCACGCCGATACCGACACCAACTCCAACTCCAACTCCAACTCCAACTCCAACTCCAACTCCAACTCCAACTCCAACTCCAATACCAACTCCAACGCCCACGCCTATCGGTAGCGTTAAGGTAAATCATAGCCGGGAATTTCGAGGGGCATGGGTAGTATCTGTGTGGAATGGTGATTGGCCTTCCAAACCAGGACTTACTGTTGCTCAACAAAAAGCAGAACTTAGCGAGATTATTACTAAATTACAAGCGCTAAACTTCAATGCCCTGATTTTCCAGGTGCGACCAGAGGGAGACGCTTTGTATGAATCTCGATTAGAGCCTTGGAGTGCTTGGATTACAGGAACTCAAGGGAAAGCGCCAGAACCATTTTACGATCCTTTAGCGTTTGCGATCGCAGAATGTCATAAGCGCAATATTGAACTCCATGCTTGGTTTAACCCTTACCGCGCTAGCACCTCCACCGACCCTGCGAAAACAGTCCGTCCCCACATCGCAGCAACCAATCCAGAAAGCGTTTATTTGTGGAAAACTCAACGCTGGATGGACCCAGGACTAAAAATAGTTCAGGACAGGGCATATAACGTAATTCTTGATGTAGTGAAGCGCTACGATGTTGATGGCATTCACTTAGATGATTATTTCTATCCATATCCCATTGAAGGACAGCCTTTCCCCGATGGTAAAACCTACGCTGCATATAAAGCAGCTGGTGGTACACTCAGCCTTGGCGACTGGCGACGAGACAATGTTAACAAAATGGTACAGCGCCTTTGGCAAGGAATTAAAACAACCAAACCCGACGTTAAATTTGGTATCAGTCCTTTTGGAATTTATCGCCCCGGACAACCCGCTGGTATTACTGGGTTGGATGCTTACAACGTGCTGTATGCTGACTCAAAGAAATGGTTAGAAGAAGGCTGGATTGACTATATCGCACCTCAACTTTACTGGCGCACAGACCAACCACAACAAAGTTATTCAGCGTTGCTACAGTGGTGGACACAGGTAAATACAAAACAAAGACACGTTTACGCTGGTAACAATCTGACAGAACCAAGCAACAAAAGTCGGGAGAGTGATGAGATTGAAAAGCAGGTGAAAATTAGTCGTAGCCAAGCTGGACGGTTATCACTGGGGAATATCTTCTTTAATCTCGGTGTTTTGACAGAAAATAGTCAGGGCATTGCTGATAAATTCCAAAGTCTGCTTTATAACAAACCTGCACTACCACCAACTTTGCCTTGGCAGGATACAACACCACCACCTCCACCCATTGGACTACAAGTCAATAACCGCAAACTGAGTTGGCAGCCTGGAGATAATCAGCCAGTTCGTTCCTGGACACTTTATCGCCTGAGTGGCGATACTTGGACAATTCAGCGAATTTTGTCTGCCGGCACAACCTTCGCTACCGTCCAACAAGCGGGAACCTATGCCGTGTGTGCAGTGGATAGATTAGCCAACGAGAGTGTGGGAACAGTTATTACAGTTAGTTGAACAAAAGTGCTGCCCAGATTTCTGACAACTTTTATGGATACAACTGACGAATAGAGGTCTAACTCTTCAAGATAAAACCAGTCTGATAATAGTGTAACTGCGGCATTAAAACCATCAGTTTTGTGGCGCGTACAGTCTAAAATTCATTCATACTTTCTTTCTCAAATAGTTAATGCCCAGCAATTCCAAAAAGATAATTTTGATGCCATACTGGGATTATTTTTGTCGGCACAGCAGGGACTGATTTTAAAATTTATTAATATAAGGCGAAAAGGATATCTAGCGATCGCTTGGATATTAAAGTATTCTGCCATGACAGATGCGATGTCGAATACACACAAAACAAGAATTAATCAGGAGAATTAACATGACTATTGAGCAAAAAGGTTTACTGCAACCACCCGGCGAAGGGACTTCTTACTGGTTTGCTCAGGACCTCTATACTTTCAAAGCAGTGGGTGAAGAGACAGGACAGGCTTATGCACTCTGCGAAGTCGTAATTGCATCACAAGGGGGTGGAGCACCTCCTCATCGTCATTCGCGGGAAAATGAATCATTTTACATCCAAGAGGGAGAATTAGAATTTAATCTGGATGGGCAAATAATAATAGCAACGCCTGGTACATTTCTCCACTCTCCTAAAGGACAGCTGCATCAATTTACTAACAAAACCTCTTTACCTGCAAAGATACTAGTTTGGGTGACACCAGCTGGTTTTGAGAAATTTATTGCAGAAGCTGGGAAACCAGCAAATCAGGTTATTTCTGTACCACCTCTCAGCCCCACAGATTTAGAAAAAATTCTCGCTACAGCGCCTAAATATGGCATTGAGATTATTCCTCCACCTGCTGAACTTATTTCATAATAAGCTTATATATGGTGAATAAAATTATACGTTTGTCTAGTTCCTGCTGAAATGTAATTCCTCAGCTACAGCAAAAAAGTAGCTCAGTATCGTAGTCCCAGATTTTTGAGACTTTATAAGTCTCAATTTTAAATAAATATATATTGGACATCTCAAAGAAGGCTACATATCATACTCGTACAGAGATTTGATTGAGGCCAGAGCAATGAGTGAAAAAACAACGTCAGAGAATTTCAGAAGTAAAGTTGTTACACAAGGGGTACAGCGATCGCCAAATCGGGCTATGCTGCGTGCAGTAGGTTTTCAGGATGAAGACTTTAAGAAAGCAATTGTCGGTGTGGCTAATGCCTACAGCACCATCACTCCCTGTAACATAGGAATTAATCAACTAGCACTCATAGCTGAAGCGGGAATTAAACTAGCCGGGGCAATGCCGCAAATGTTCGGCACAATTACTATTAGTGATGGGATTTCTATGGGAACTGAGGGAATGAAATATTCCCTAGTGTCACGAGAAGTGATTGCTGATTCCATTGAAACCGTCTGTAATGGTCAAAGTATGGATGGTGTGATTGCCATCGGTGGCTGTGATAAAAATATGCCAGGGGCAATGATTGCAATGGCACGGATGAATATTCCGGCTATCTTTGTTTACGGTGGGACAATTAAACCCGGACACTACCACGGTCGTGACTTGACTGTTGTGAGTTCCTTTGAGGCTGTGGGTGAATACAGTGCTGGTAAAATTGACGACACCGAACTGATGGAAGTAGAACGCCGCGCTTGTCCTGGTGCTGGTTCTTGCGGTGGGATGTTCACAGCCAATACTATGTCCTCGGCTTTTGAAGCGATGGGTATGAGTTTACCCTATTCTTCCACAATGGCGGCGGAAGATGATGAAAAAGCCGATAGTACTGAAGAATCAGCCAAGGTATTAGTAGAAGCAATTCGTAATCAACTGTTACCTCGACAAATTATCACGCGCAAATCTATAGAAAATGCTATTTCTGTAATTATGGCTGTGGGTGGTTCAACTAACGCCGTGTTACATTTTCTAGCGATCGCTCGTGCGGCTGGTGTAGAACTTAATCTAGATGATTTTGAAACTATCCGCGATCGTGTCCCTGTTTTATGTGATTTAAAACCCAGTGGTAGATATGTCGCCACAGACTTACATCAAGCTGGTGGTATTCCCCAAGTGATGAAAATGCTATTGGTGCATGGATTACTTCACGGTGACTGCATCACCATCACAGGTAAAACCATCGCTGAAATTTTAGCAGATGTCTCCAATGAACCACCAAGCAATCAAGATGTGATTCGCCCTTGGAATAACCCGATGTATGCCCAAGGTCACTTAGCCATCCTGAAAGGGAATCTCGCTACAGAGGGAGCAGTAGCAAAAATTACTGGGGTAAAAAATCCTGGCATTACCGGTTCTGCACGGGTATTTGATTCCGAGGAAGAATGCTTAGATGCCATCCTTGCAGGTAAGATTAAAGCCGGTGATGTAATTATCGTCCGCTACGAAGGGCCGAAAGGCGGCCCCGGTATGCGGGAAATGCTAGCACCCACCTCAGCAATTATTGGTGCGGGTTTAGGTGATGCAGTCGGGTTAATTACTGATGGACGCTTTTCAGGCGGTACTTACGGAATGGTAGTCGGACACGTTGCTCCCGAAGCCGCCGTTGGTGGTGCGATCGCTCTGGTCGAAGAAGGTGATAGCATCACTATCGATGCTAATTCTCGCTTGTTACAAATCAACATTTCTGATGCAGAATTAGCCAGTCGCCGCGCCAAATGGCAACCCCGTCCACCCCGTTATACAAAAGGCATCTTAGCAAAATATGCGAAGTTAGTTTCCTCTAGTAGTGTTGGTGCTGTTACAGACTTGGATTTATTTCATGAGTAGGGAGTAAGGTTGGAGACGCGAGATGTCGCGTCTCTCTACAAGAGTATGGAAAGACTATTTGCTGGCATTGGCTGTGAAACTTACAGCAGAATTCAGGAGTAAACATCCTTTATATCTGGGTAGCAGACTTAGCTTGTGTACTTCACCAACTTGAAATATGCTGTAAGTTGCTCTACTTATGTTTTAAAGTAAAAAGTAGTTGATTCAAAGTGTTTGTTACTACCAATGAAAGTTTTAGGGTCAGTCCTGCCAATCCTGTTGCTGCTATGCAGTCCTGCTATGGCAGTTGAGCTTAAAGGACAAAATATTGACGGTCAAAAGCTACCTGCTACAGCTTATTACTATGCAACTGGTGGGGTCTACAAAGTTCAGGTGCGCTTTCACAACAAACGAGCCACAATTTACTTTGACGACGGCAACCAAACAACTATACAGTTGAACCAGCAAGCGATCGCTGACTCAAAGAATATTGAAGGTTTTGGAAAACTAGGACAATATCCTCTAAATAGAACATTTAGTGTTGGGTTGGTGTATGACAATAATTGGCCCGGTAGCAGTGATAATCAATTCCAACAGTCTAATCCGCTAGACGGGTTGTGGAAAATTAGTTTGGAGTGAATACTCATCCGACTTTAAAACATTTCTTACTTCTGACAGGGCAACTCAACAATATGTCCTCTGCTAGACTCGAAGTCACTACTGAATTTATAAAGTAACATATATTTATGATTCCTATTTGATTTTTGAATAACTAAGCTCCTTAAAAGCTTGCCATACAAAGATTTACTTTTCAATATACTGAGCAATATTCAAGTAGGATTACTATATGTATATGAACATAATAATTACATAAATGAAAGTTGGCATTCAAAATACAGTAGAAATCCTAGAGCAAGTTCACCAATTAGAGTCCACACTAGGTCTTAAAAATGAAGCCTGCCGTTCTAAATTTTTGATTCATCCTGACTTCACATCAAAAGTTTTTTTATTTTTGCATGGTTTTACAGCAGGCCCTTACCAGTTCGAGCCGCTTGGTAAAGCCTTCTTTAACAAGGGATATAACGTTTTGATTCCTTTACAACCTGGTCATGGACGCTCAGGTGACTGGAGGTCTCAAAATCCTCCACCACTACCAACAGATATTGAGATTTATCAACAATTTGTAATCAAATGGTTGCAGATTGCCAAAACGCTAGGTCAACAAGTTGTGATTGGTGGATTATCAACAGGTGGAACTTTAGCTGCTTGGTTAGCTTTGGAGCATCCTGAAGAAATTGAACGCACTTTATTGTTTACGCCTTATTTAGGTAGCCGCTATTTACTATTCGATCAACTCATCAAAATTCTGCCAATTTACTTTGAATGGTTCAACAAAGATGCACCTGGGAATTTTGGTTATAAAGGTTTTCGTCTCAAGGCCTTACGGATATTTCTAGAATTGGGATATCAGGTTTTAGACAAGGTTCAAGACTGTGTTTCTGCCCCAATCTTAATGGTATGTAGTGAGGCAGATCGTGCTGTTAGCCGCTCGAAACAGCAGGATTTTTTCCGAAGAGTACTTAAGCAGCAACCGAAATCCTGGTATTACTGTTTCGATGATTCGCTTCACATTGAACACCGAATGATGACAAAATTGGAAGACAATGATTATGAAGAACTGGTAATTACCCTCGCTAAAGCATTTGTTGAGAGCGATTTAACTTGGGTAGAGTTTCAGGAAATGGCAAAGCGGATAGCGCAGGGACAAGCTTATGACCAAATCATCCGAGAACTCAACTTTGACGAACAAGTTTTTCAACAGCTATCCGCAATGATGACTCAAGGTTTTGGCTGTGAGCATCTTAAATGTATCAATCCAGATTTATAATGCAATACAGTTCAGTTAAGCAATTTTTTCCCTCTCTTTCTTCTCTCTGTGTACTCTGCGCCTCTGTGGTTCGTTAAAAAAAAACGGCTTTGACAAAGAGTGCTAGCCTTAACTCAACCATATTGATTTATCATGAGCATCCCAATTTTTCAACAAGGTCTTTCAAGACGCGATAAATCGCGTCTCTACATCAGGGTTTTGTTGCTCATTTTGAACTGTATTGGCTCAACTCTAACTTTTGCTATTGGCTGATAGTGGTTACAAGTTAATTTTGAGTCTGAGCCAGAATCGGTAAGGTAATTACAAATTCTGTTCCTTCACCTTGGGTAGAATTCACAACCAGTGAACCGCCATGTTTTTCTACAACAATAGACTGAGCGATCGCTAATCCTAATCCCGTTCCTTTACCAACACCTTTTGTAGTAAACAAGTGGTCAAATACTTTTTGTTTGACTGATTCACTCATGCCTTGACCATTATCAGCAATGCTCACCTCAACTTGTTTAACTTTTAAACAGGTGGTAATTTTAATCCGATTGGGATTGGCTTGAATTTCTCCAAAACTCTTATCTGCATTTGATTCATCCAAGGCATCAATGGCATTCGCTAAGATATTCATAAATACTTGATTTAGTTGGCCAGCAAAACATTCAATTTTGGGTAAATTTCCGTACTTATTGATTATTTCAATAGCTGGACGTTCTTCGTTAGCTTTCAGGCGATGTTTGAGAATTAAAATCGTACTATCAATGCCTTCATGAATGTTAAACGGTACTTTGTAATCTCTGTCGGCACGGGAGAAAGTACGCAGACTGGTGCTAATGTTTTTGAGCCTGTCACACGCTATTGTCATCGAATCAATCATCTTGACCAAATCTTCTAAGCTATATTCCAAATCGATTTCTTCGGCATGAGTAAAGATTTCATCTCCGGGAATAGGAAACTTTTTTTCATATAGTTTCAAGTGTTCAATAATATCAATAAATGTTGGTTTAGCTTGTTGGAGACTGGCAGCAATAAAACCAAGAGGATTATTCATTTCATGAGCTACGCCAGCAACTAAGTTACCCAATGCAGACATCTTTTCACTTTGGACTATTTGTAATTGAGCTTGTTGCAAATCTTGTAAAGCTTGCCCAGCTTGTTGATAAAGCCGAGCATTTTCTAAGGCAATTGCTGCTTGGGAGGACAGTAGGTTAATCACCTTTAAACGATTACTAGTAAATACTCCTTGATTCAATTGATTTTCTAGGTAGATAATCCCCACTAAATTACCTTGGTTAATAATGGGTGTACATAATACACTTTGAGGTTGATGTAGGAGCATATATTCTCCAATTACACCAGGAATATTTGTTTTACAATTGTCTATGATCACAGTTTCTTGAGTATTCTTAACGTAATTGATTAGTTTTCGCGGAATATATTGGCAAGCATCTATTAGTTGTGAATCAAGAATGGTTTTGACATCAGTCTGGGAATTTGACTGTTCATCGATAAAGGTAATTGCCCGCACTTGCCAAGTATCTTTTTGAGGAAGAATTAATACAGATATTTTGGCACCAGAATTTTCTAAGATAATGCGAGTGAGACTGCTGATAAGTGCGTCTAATTCGATACAACTGGAGATAGTTTGAGCTGCTTTGAGAATGCAGGTTAAATCTAGAGCATCAGAAATATTAGTACTGCTGGTAGTGTAACTAGATGTGCGAGCAATGCTAGCTATGGTTTCTAAGGGATTTAAGTTGAATTCTTGCTGTTGCAAAATGGGTTTGAGTAATTTGGGATAGCGTTTTTCCAAGTCATCAGTTTTGGCTTTTGCTCCCCAACGGGCATAACTGTAATATGCTTGTTGCAGATATCCTTCTGCGGCTCTTTCTTTACCCCATTCTAGGTAAAATTTGGCAGCAAGTTCGTTAGCGATCGCGG
This sequence comes from Nostoc sp. JL23, assembly GCF_017115065.1. Taxonomy (NCBI): domain Bacteria; kingdom Bacillati; phylum Cyanobacteriota; class Cyanophyceae; order Nostocales; family Nostocaceae; genus Nostoc; species Nostoc sp. JL23. The sequence continues at coordinate 30,198 of NZ_JABXKN010000132.1, read as the reverse complement.
CTTCCTGAATATAGTCATTGGCGATCGCTCCTTGGATCGCTATTTCATAATAATCTGCGGCTTGTAAGCGATCGCCAGTTACACGAGCTTGTTCAGCTAAAATTAAATTGTACTTGTGCTGATAATTGACTGGCGCATGAGCCGCCCATTCTTGCATTTTTGACTGGTTTTCGGCTACTTTTTGGAGATAAAGCTGTTGCTGTGCTTCATTTACCTGAGAACAAAGAGTTAACAAACTCAAAGATTGATAGAAATTCCGCAAAGGAACAATTAATAAGCCTGCTGCTCCCTGCTCATACTGCTCAAATTTTTGAGAATATTCCCAAGCAGATTCGTATTCACCAAAAAGATAAGCCAGTAGCGTTTTTGCTAGATAGACATAACAAATACCATTGATATTATTAGTTTCAATTAGAGTCGGTAACATTTCGACTTCGTGAAAATGCTTACCAATTAAACAACAGGGATTAGCCGCTTCTCCTTGTAAATTTAGAACCGTCTGCCGCCAGATATTTCCCCAAACTAGAGATACCTCTTGTTTGATTTGCTGCATTAGATCGCAATATTTATCTGCTTCCAGCACAGCATTTTCTAGGTTTTCTCCACTCCAAAAGAGAAATTGACAATAGCAATTGGCACAATAGCCTACATATTCTAAATTTCCGGTTTCTAATCCACTTTGTAACCCATCTAAAAATAAACTTAATGTGGATTTAATTGAATCTTTCCAGTGCTTAATAAATAGGCTGAATGTGAGATAAACTCTACTTTTAAGTTCTTTAGTTTGAAATTTATCTAAAAGTTCTATTGCCAGTTTACCAAAGCTATATCCATCTTCAATTGCACCAATACTGCACAAAAACAATCCATAGAGACTGTAAGCTACAGCAGCCTGTGGTGAGTTGCCGTACTTGATACAAATTTTGATCATTGTAAAAATCTTGAGTGGCAGCAACATCGGTTTGGCTATATAAACCGGGGCAAATAAACCCGATAAAATGCGAAGTGCAACTAATTTTTTGGGATCGGTTATTTCTGGCATATCTGCCAATGCTGCAATTGATTGATGAACCAACATTTGTTGCAACTGGTCATATTCATCAAAAATCATTTGAGTGTTGCCATCTTCAGGTAAGGTAAAATCTAGTAATTGGAGTGCTTCTCTACCTGTGGCTATTGCTTCAATGAATTTATTTTGTGCCGTATAAGATTGGATTTGAATCTCATAGGTACGAACTTTTTCTAATGGAGATTTAGCATTTTTGAGGATAATCTCTACTAGTGATTTTGATGAATCAAAGTTTGTATTCAGATATTCTGCCTCAGCCGCCGATTCATAAACAGCAAGAGCCAAATCGTAGCTGCTTTGCCAAGCATTTATCGGTAATAAAAGGATCGCCACTTTTAAATACTCAACTGCTGTCGCATAAGCAGTCGAGTTTTTGGCTTTACAACCAGCTATCAGATTTAACCGAGATAAATGTTCTCGTTCGTCAACTTCCTTTAATAATTCCAGTCCGTAATTGAATTGGTTAACGATCGCAAAAATTCCTGACTCTTGCTGCTCTTTAGGTGTATTCTGCAATAACAATTGCCCAATTTGCAAGTGTGTTGACTGTTTTTGTGCTTCTGGAATGAGTGAATAGGCAGCTTGTTGGACGCGATCGTGTAAAAATTTATATACAACCATCTCAGACTGTTCTTGAGTAGCTGCTTGATTTTCGGAACCAACAAAAAACTTATAAACCTCACTTTGCGGCAAAATCAACCCTTCTTGCAAAGCTTTCCACAAGCAGTCTGCGGTTTCTACCTCCGATTGTTTAGAAACAATCGCTAATGTTTTTAAATCGAACTGATTACCAATACAAGCGGCTAGCTTCAATTGTTGTTGAGTTGATTCTGGTAGTCTTCGTAATTGGAAAACCATAAAATCAACAACATTGTCTGCTAGAGTTTGCTGATTGATTTGAGAAATGTCACATTGCCAGCATCCCTCGGCAAAATTGAATTGAATCAGTTGGTCTTGATGTAATGATTTCAGAATTTGAGTTGCAAAAAATGGATTTCCTTGAGCTTTACGGAAAATCAATTGTGAAAGAGATAATGCCAAATTCTCTGCACAATTTAATGTATCGGCTACAAGTTGATTCAATTGTAATTGGTTAAGTGGCTTTAGGTTAAGACTATTTAGCTTGACACCTGTTTTGCGAATTTCATCCAACATTACCATCAATGGATGTGCTGAGAATACTTCATTGTCTCTATACGCACCAATTAACAATAAATATCCCTGATTAGCTTCATTCATTAATAATTGTATGAGTTTCAATGAAGCCGAATCTACCCACTGCAAGTCATCTAAGAATATAACTAAAGGATGTTCTTTAGTTGTAAATATTTGGAGAAATTTCTGAAATAATAAATTAAATCGGTTTTGTGCTGCGTTACCTGATAATTCTGGTGCAGGTGGTTGTCTGCCAATAATTTTTTCTAATTCGGGAATGACTTCAATAATTACCTGTCCGTCTTCACCTAATGCTTGAATAATTTGATTTTGCCATTTTTGTATTTGTACATCACTTTCTGCCAGTAATTGCTCCATGAAGTTACGGAAAGCTTGGACAAATGCAGAAAAAGGAATATTCCGATTAAATTGGTCAAATTTGCCTTTGATAAAATAACCGTGTTGACGAACAATAGGTTTATGAACTTCGTTAACAACCGCAGTTTTACCAATCCCCGAAAACCCAGATATCAGCGTTATTTCTGTTCCACCCAGGCTGACATTTTCAAATGCTTCTAGCAGAGTTTCTACTTCTGCTTCTCGTCCATATAGTTTATCAGGGATAATAAATCTGTCGCACACATCCCTTTGACCAATTGGGAAACTTTCAATTTTGCCAGTTGTTTTCAGTTGAGCAAAACAAATTTCTAAATCATGTTTCAATCCTAATACACTTTGATAGCGCTCTTCAGCATTTTTTGCCATTAATTTGCTGACAATATCCGAAATTATCGGCGGAATTTGTAAGTTAATTACATCTATTGATGAGGCTACCTTAGCAATATGGGAATGCACCAACTCCATTGGATCGTTTGATTGAAAAGGTAACTCACCTGTGAGTAATTCATAGAAAGTTACACCAAGTGAATAAAAATCAGTCCGGTAGTCAATTCCCCGATTCATTCTCCCTGTTTGTTCTGGAGAAATATAAGCTAGTGTTCCTTCTGATACATTGGGACTGATTAGCGTTTGCGTTTCCCTTGGTAATAGAGAGGCAATACTAAAGTCGATTAATTTAACTTGTTTGGAATCAGGATTAATTAAAATATTGCTCGGTTTGATATCTTTATGAATGATCCGCTGACTATAGAGTATCTCTAAGGTATTACACAGTGCGATCGCTATTTGAAAAAACTCTTGCAAAAACCTAATATCTCGCGTTTGATCGCGAGCAAAATAATCTTTTAAAGAAATGCCACCAAAATCTTCCATCACCAACGCATAGGCATTTTGATACACCTCCAGGCTGTAAGTTTGGACAATTAAAGATGAGTTGAGATTTTTGGCAATGGTGTACTGATTGCGAAACTGCACCAGTTCATTAAAGGAGGGATATGGATTTTTCAGCAGTTTGATCGCTACAGGTAATGAATCAGTTTCTCTATACCCTCGATAAACTATAGTTCTCGAACCATTGTAGATTTCTTCAATTATCTGGTATCCAGAAATATTAACATGAGTACTAAACATACTGTTAAAACCTAGTGATTTATAAATTGATTGTTCCCAAATTAGTAACCGCAGCTGTGAGGACAAGCTTTGAAAGCATCAAATGCAGAGATAGAATATCCTACACAAAAACGTCAAGATTCTCAGTAGAAAATTAGGAAGCTGCAAAGCGTAAGCTAGTAATTTGTCAACTCAAAAATGTGCTTGTGAGGGATTGGGAAAGATTAAAGGTAAAGGGATTAGAAACCTTTCACCTTTTCCCTTTAATCTTTAAAAAGCCAAGTTAACAAAAGCTAACTATTAGCACCTGCTGGGATTTTTAGTTAGGTTTCGTCGTCTGACGAAAGGCAATTACCTACTCAAACAATAGAGACTATTATTGATTGACAGTAGCGGAAGTTTGTTATTCCGCCGACTGTGATTGATAGGGTTATATTGAAACCAGCCCTCAACTACGGTTATCTGGAATTACCGCATAAGCATCAATTTCAAACAACATACCGTCAAGTGCAAGTCTAGGAACGGGAATAAGAGTGTTTGCTGGTGGTTTATTCCCCCATAAATTTATAATTTCACGTCCTAACGGGATCAATTTACTTTGGTTGTGATCCACTATAAGAACAGTAGTTTTTGCTACATCTTGTGGTTGTGCCCCAACCGCTGCTATGGCATAACGGAGGTTTTTAAAAGCCTGTATTAACTGCTTTTCAAATTCATTGGAGACAAGATTCCCTTGTAAATCGGAACCAAACTGACCAGAAATATAGACGGTTCTCGCCCTTGATGGTGTCACAGCTATATGGCTATAGCCATTTTGGGTTGGATTATATAATGTTGGTGGGTTCACCAATTTCAACTCTTTGTTGTCTTTAGCGTTCACTTCCTTTTGTGTTGCCACCATCAAGGCGGTAGTCATTCCACTACCTCCAAGCCACAAAAGTGCATTTCGTCGCGAGAAGTTTGCTACTAGTGAATTTACAGCACCGGTAATACCTTTAGTCATTAAAGCTCCTTAAATGTGAGTTCTCTATTTTTGCTCATATTTACTTTTATTATCTATCTAGTCAACCTAAAAAGCACTAGTCTACAAAGTAATTTTAGTGTAATCACGTAGATAATTTACCTTAATCGTCTTCAGTTGGTTTAGCTTCCGATATAAATACAGTTAATACTTATACCAAATCAGGTTTTTACCCCTCAAAAAGTGCGCATGCGCAGTGCCTCATATCTTGCACCTAGCCCTGGCGATTAGAAATCGCGGCTATACAAACTTTCGTCCGCCTACGCGGACTAATGCAAAATCAAGGTTTTCAACCCGCGCAGGCGGGTTTTGCCTGTGTAGCCGCGACTTCCAGTCGCCTGGTGCAAGATATCAGGTGCATGAATAACTTCAGAGCGCAAATAACAGCTACAGCAGTTTTCATATATTTGAACCACACCTGTCGTAGGGGCTTTTGGCCTTGCGCCCCTACTTCTTTCTAAGCTTCTGCGCAAGTTTCTTTGGCAGCCCTCAATATTATGTCTGCATGATTACTTATTAAACTAGTGAAATTTTATATAAGGATATCTAAGTTTCCCGGCTTAGATATCCACTAGCAACATAACCTACATTTAATAGATTGTTAAGTCTATTCTAATTACTAATTTTTGTTTTTAAATGGTTCTTAGGACAGTTATAAATTCATCCTTAAGTTGGATGTCAAAATTAGATGAATATTTTAATGTAATACAGGTTACAAATTTAATTAATATTTTTCTTGTACAATAAAATATTACTTGTTAATCATATCTTCCTAAAAAGTTATTAAGTAAATTTTTCTGAGTTTTACCTTAAACTTTTATACTGAGACTAACTTCTCAAGTTGATTAGCGATCGCAAGCATAAACATAAGCTATTTACAGGTGCGTTACACTGTGTTAACGCACCCTAATTTCTAAGATAAGTTAGGAATACTAGACTTTTCTAAACTTGCTACTAGTTTCACTCCAAACTCTTCTTCAAACACTCCTTTTTTATAATCTAAGCTCCAAAGTTCTAAAGCACAATCATCATCTGATTGAGATGGAAAAATTAGCAGGTTGACCTGCCTAAGCTGTTGATAATACTCACATTGCACTTGAGCAACTGCACCAATTTGTCGTCTATCTAATGCTACTGCCAACCTTAAAATTGCACTTAATTGACTAACAATTTGTCGCTGTTGTTTAGTCAGCAAACTCTGGTAGTTTTCATGTTTTTTCTTGGGCGGCGATTTGCGATGATAACGCGCTAAATTGGCAATAATTTCAATCTCGGTTTCTGTATAACCGAGTAATTCTCCATTGCGAATTAAATAGTAAGAGTGCTTGTGGTGAGACGAATGGCTGATATAGTGACCGCAATTGTGTAATATTGCCGCTGCCCACAGCATTTGTCGCTCGTCAGTTCCCCAATGATGTAGAGTACCTTGAGTTTGGTCAAATAAACTCTCGGCAAATTTCGCCACGCGATCGCTGTATTCTAAGTTGATGTGGTATTTATCCGCGAGTTTGAGAACATTCCGTTCCCGAACTGAACTTTGATAGCGTAGCTTATCTTCAATTAAACCGTGGGTTAGCATCCAGTCTACGATTACGCCTTCTCTCAGAGAACGCTCACAAACTGTAATCGATTCACTACCCAAAAGGGTCATTGCTTCCTGTAATATTACTGCCCCAGCGAGGATAACTTCAGCACGCTTATCTGGCATACCAGGAATCTCAGCCCTTTCGGAATTACTCAGTTTCCGCAAGCGATTTACCAACTCTTGCAAGTCTTTAAGACTAAACTGGTAGCCATTGAGAGTGGAAGGAATAACACCCGACTTTTCTCGTGCATGAATCATTGCCAGGGTTTCAATTGTGCCAGATGTACCCACCAAACGGGGAGATTCCTCAAGCTTTAGGTTGGCTAGGATCTCATCCACGGAACGTTCCAACATCCCGCGTGTATAAGATTCCAAGTAGTGAAACTCAGTGTTGCTGATGGGGTCAGTGGTGATTAACTCGCTAGTGAGTCGCACTGCACCAACTTTGGTACTGGTGAGAGTGCGGGCTTGCTGACTATCGCCTAAAATCAATTCTGTAGAACCACCGCCAATATCAATAATTATCTGGGGCTGGTTATTAAATTCCATCCCCGACAACACGCCAAGATAAATTCGCCGCGCTTCTTCTTGACCAGAAATCAAGTCAACGCTTAAACCCAACTCCGTTTCTATTTTGTGCAAAAAATCTTTACCATTGGGGGCTTCCCGTACAGCACTAGTTGCCACAGCGATGATAGTTTCAGCGTTGATAGTTTTGGCAACTTCTTGGAAGCGTCCTAAAGCAGCGATCGCCTTTTTAACGATCTCTGGTTTGAGTTCTCCAGTGTTAAGATTGCGATCGCCAAGCCTCACGGTTTCCTTTTCTCTTGCAATAATACTGAAAGCTGGTAGTGTGGGGTCAATCTTGACTACTACCATGTGTAGAGAATTTGTTCCCAGGTCAATGGCAGCAATAATCCGATGTTGCTTAGATGGTTGAGTAGGAATACTCTCCCAGCTAGAAACTAAATTCAGCATCTAGTTTTCTCTCTTTATTAAGAAATGATGGCAAACGGTGATACGTCGGGGTAGCTAGCACTGATATTTATGACAACACACTTGCTCAGACTGAGTGCTGTTAGCGGTAGCAGGGCATTGAGCCAGTGCTGAATATTGAGTAAATGAAAAAATACTCAGCATTCGCAACTCAGCTTGATCGAGGGTAACTGAGCTATGTCTATTCACCCTACTATTTATAACCTGAGTGACTATTTTAAAAATATTTAAAGTTGCCACTTTGGGTTATGTTTTTACAAATAACAAATAACGTTATTCTATAGATGTAAAGAAATGTGAATTCATCTCTCTAAAGTTATTTGTTGATTTCTATGTTAACGACGCCAGAACGCCCCCAGTCACCAATTTGGCTTGTAATTATCCGGCTTTTACGCTGGCATAAACCAGAAGGGCGGTTAATCTTAATGATTCCTGCCCTTTGGGCTGTGTTTTTGGCAGCTTCAGGAAAACCGCCTTTACCTCTGGTTGGTGTGATTATATTGGGTACTCTGGCCACAAGTGCGGCTGGGTGTGTTGTCAACGATTTGTGGGATCGGGATATCGATCCAGAAGTGGAGAGAACACGCGATCGCCCCCTCGCTTCTCGTGCCTTATCTGTGAAAGTTGGGATTGTAGTTGCTATAGTCTCGCTAGCTTGTGCAGCAATCTTGGCCTTTTATCTTAACCCCCTGAGTTTCTGGTTATGCGTGGCAGCAGTGCCTGTAATTTTGCTTTATCCAGGTGCAAAGCGGGTGTTTCCTGTACCGCAACTGGTGCTTTCCATCGCTTGGGGTTTTGGGGTATTGATTAGCTGGAGTGCAGTAACGCAAAGCATTTCTCAACCAACTTGGTTACTTTGGGGCGCGACAGTACTGTGGACATTGGGATTTGATACAGTTTACGCTATGAGCGACAAAGAAGACGATCGCCGCATTGGTGTTAATTCTAGCGCTCTATTTTTTGGTAATTATGCCCCTCTAGCCATTGGAATTTTCTTTGCTGGCACAATCTTGTTATTGTCTTGGTTAGGCGTAATTATACATCTGCACTTAGCCTTCTGGATTAGCCTTGCAGTTGCTACTATCGGATGGGTTTGGCAGTATCTACGATTAAGAGAGCGACACTTACCTAATTCTGTTTATGGTGAAATGTTCCGGCAAAACGTGTGGATTGGTTTTATTTTACTTGCTGGGATGATTGCTGGATCTTTATAAGGAGTAAATTTAGGATTTACCCCCCTCCCTTGTAAAGGGGGGAAATGAATGTCCGGTTCTCCCCCTTGACAAACTACAGTGTACACACAAGTCTGAAATAGTTGATGAACCAGGGTTTTACCCCACCCTAACCCTCCCCTTGGAAAGGGGAGGGAACTAGATTTCCGGTCTCCCCCCTTTCCAAGCAGGGCTGTTTCATTCGATCTCTTAAAGATTTTGTCAAGAGTATGAGTCAGAAATTTGCTTGATTGGGGAAAAGAAAAGCTACCACCTCAACGAGTAAATTTAAGTGCGATCGCGATTTTATTGCCCAATCAGATTTTTTAGTCACCTGACTTTTTTGCTTGAAACGCTTGTAAATCAGAGTCTTTTAGGGAATGAAACAGCCCTGCCTTTCCAAGGGGGGATTAAGGGGGGTAATTCGACTTATGTGTACACCGTAGCCTCGCTTGCTCTTAGGTGATTAGATATAGGATTCTTACTAATATGCCTTGAAAATTTCCCATGCTATTTGATGCGTTTAAAAATCGTAAATCTCCTAAAATTGAATTCATCAAAACTAACCCAACCTGGCGCGTAGCGTGGGGAACAGTTGATGCAAACTATGAAGATATAGCTTGGCGAGATGAAAAAATTTCTGTAATTTTACCACGCACAACTTCGGAATTGCCGACGGAGAAATTAGCAATCAGTTCTAGAGGACGATTTGTTGTTGTTGGTGATGTTTGGTTAACTAACCGAGTGCAATTGCTGCAAAAGTTGGGAATTGAACCGGATAGCTTTCAAGGAAGTTCTCTGCAACTGGTGGCCAATCTTTGGGAACAATGGGGTAATGAAAGTCTTAGCCAACTTGTGGGGATGTTTGCGTTAGTGGTTTGGGATAGAGACAAACAGGTGTTGAGATTGATTCGCGATCGCATCGGTGTTCGTACTCTCTATTACACTACTAATGGTTCAGTTCGTTGGATTGCGCCTCAACTGAGAACTTTAGCACCCCATCGTTCATCTGATTTAGATTTGGTAGCGTTGCGAGATTATCTTTGTTGTGCCTTTGTTCCTGGCGAACAAACCCTCTGGGAACAGGTGCGGGAACTGCGACCTGGAACCGTTTTAGAATTTCCTGACCATAAAGTTACAGCTTATTGGCAGCTTCAAGAACAGATTGTAGCAATAGATCAACCCTTAGCATGGCATGGCGATCGCTTGCGAGAACTTCTAGAGCAAGTTGTTCAAGAATATTTACCACCAGCAGATGAACCCGTTGGCGTTTTTCTTTCTGGTGGTTTGGATTCTAGCAGTATCACTGCTTTAGTAGCAAAATTCCATAAAGCACCAGTTCACACCTTCTCGATTCATTTTGGTGCGGAATGTCCCAACGAGTTAGAATTTTCCAGTCTCGTTGCATCCCATTGTCAGACGCAGCACCATATTTTAGAAATTACTTTTAAGGATATGTGGTCACGTCTGCCGGAAACAATGGCTTATTTAGATGACCCCATTGGCGACCCATTGACTGTTCCCAACTTGTTGCTGGGACGACTGGCGAGAGAAAGCGTAGAAGTAGTTTTGAATGGTGAAGGTGGCGACCCTTGTTTTGGTGGGCCAAAAAATCAGCCGATGCTAATTAATAGTTTATATGGCTCTGTCACCAATCAGGATGCATTGCAAGCTTATTTAATTTCTTTTCAAAAGTGCGCTGTTGACTTACCGCAACTTTTAAAACCAGAAGTTTGGACAGCAGTAGAAACAGCACCTTGGATTTTTGCAGAAGACTTATACTCTCAAGCTAGCTATCTGAATCGTTTGATGGCAATGAACATCAAATTTAAAGGCGCTGACCAAATTTTGACCAAAGTCAGTAACTTGACTCAAGCTGCTCTTTTGCAAGGTCGTTCTCCTCTGTTTGACCAACGAGTAGTAGAGTTAAGCATGGAGATACCTCCAGAGTATAAGCTTTCTGGAGTGGAAGAAAAAGCAGTTTTAAAGCAAGCTCTTGCAGATATTTTACCAGACACAATTATTCATCGTCCCAAAAGTGGCATGATGGTACCGGTGCAGTTAGGATTTCGGAAATATTGGCAGCAAGAAGCCAGAGATTTATTGTTAAATCGGAATGCAGCTATCACTCCTTACTTAAACCAGTTGTCAATTCGTAATTGGTTAAACTATCAAGGAGATACCTGGAGTCGTTATGGAGTAAAGCTGTGGTTGCTTGCTAGTTTAGAAATTTGGTTACAAGTAAATAAAAAAGCGTAGTAGTGAAAGCAACAAAAGGATACGCCATTAATATTACTTATGGTAATTTTGAATTTGGAGTCAGCAACATGATTCTTGTTATATGAATATTTCTTGACTTATGTCAGCATTTTTTGTTTTAAAAACCACTGAAAAAACGCATTTTCAAGTGATTGCCGATTTTTTGTTAATTTATTTTTGATTATTTACTGAGCTAATCTCCATTTGCGGTGTACTCTCAATATACGGTAACTACCAATACTTCTCGGTTAAGGGGAAAAAAAACCTTTAACCCAAATCCAGTAACCTTTTTTCAAAACCCGATTCCGAATTAAAAATGCCTAACCGAGAAGTATTGCGGTAACTACCACACTCAACCTTTGAGATCAATTACACCCAGAGGTGAATGCCATGAACAATTATGCTCAACAACAGGAATTTATTTTAAGTCAAATCACAAATAAATATTTTCAGCGCCGAGATTTCAGTGGATGTGACTTGAGGGGAATCGACCTGAAAGGAATTAATTTAAATGGTATTAACTTTATCGGAGCGGATTTGCGTGATGCAAATTTGTCTGGCTGTGTTCTCACTCGTGCTAATTTAAGTGGCGCAAATTTGATGCAAGCTAGTTTACGTGAAGCTAATTTGTATGAAGCATCTTTATGTGAAGCCAATTTGACTAATGCTGATTTAACAAGAGCAAATTTGTGCGGAACTTTCTTATGGCGGGTGAAATTCACAGGTAGCAATCTTTGGGGTGCTTCTTTATGTGATGTAGATTTGAGAGAAGCAGACTTAAGTGAAGCCAAATTAATTGAAGCATCGCTGATTGAAGCTAACTTAAGTTTTGCCAATCTCACACGAGCAAAGTTATGTGGAGCAAAATTACTAGAAGCTAATTTGACTGAGGCTAACTTAACTAGTGCAGATTTGACATGGGCAAATTTAACCAAAGCAAACTTGAGTAAGGCAAACCTTTGGAAAACAAATTTGATTTATGCAAAGTTGCGAGATACTATCATGCCTGATGGCACAATTGAGCAACCTCAAATAGTTATTTATTAGATAGAGTTAACCTTGTAAAGAGATAATCTCAACAGCTATTTTCTCTCCGACTCTTTCGGCTGCCAAAAATAGGGTAACAGCTATAAGTACTGTTTAAGCCGTACTTGATACAACTTAAACAGCACTTATTAATGGTGAAGCTGTAGTTATAAATGCTCATTATCTGATAAGTAAACTTGAAGCCTCAATTAATACATCTTGGAAAATAACTATAAATATTACTTATCATATAAGTAATTCTTAAGTTGTAGTTAATACGACTTATTCTGTGATTATGAATGCTCAAGCTGTAATTAACACAGCTTCTTCTGTAGTTATGAATGCTTAAGCTGTAGTTCACATAGTTTCTTCTGAATTTAACACAGCTTCTTTTGTAGTTATGAATGCTCGAACTGTAATTAAGATTAGATAAACGCTTGAAATCAATTAAGAGAATTTACCAGGATCTATTTTATAAAAAATATAATTATTTTTGTGGATTTTGCTGAACCAGAATATATTTTCAATAGGGCATAGTAACTGTATAAATATTACAAGTAACTAAATTTATGTCTTTGAGAAAACGTACATCCCGCGTTCTAGAAAATGCTGAGTTAAGATTTGCTGGCCTCAAAGCAATTGATGTCAATCTGGATCTTGGAGAGACTTGTAATTTAAAAATGCTGACAGAACTAATTGAGCAATTACGCAGCAAATTAGAGGCTCATAATACTGCTCTCAGCACAATTGACTCTTCCAAAGTAGAAATTGACAAGTTAGAACAAACCTTGGGTACTTTCTCCGAAAAAATGCTCATGGGAATCGGCTTTAAATACGGCAAAGATAGCCGCGAATATGAGATGGCTGGTGGAGTTCGCAAAAGTGAACGTATCCGTAAAAGCAGAGCGACTCGCTTGAAAACTATTGCACAAAAAGCATCTAGCCAAGGTACTCAGCCCTTGTAGATGTTTAAGCAGTACAGTTCGGATAAGCAAGCAGGGGGGCAGGGGAGACAAGGGGACAAAAGTTAGAACTTACAACAAGTCTTTCCCCTTGTACTCTCCCCTATGCCCAATGCTTAAAATTCCCGTTGTGAAAAGATAAAAATAGCGATCGCTAACAACATGGCACTATAAATTAAGCCATAACCAGCATTCATAATCAGTGCAGTGGTGTCAGGTAGTGCTTGCAGACCATATACGGCATCATTTTTCAAATCTAATCGAGATAAATCTGGCAAGAAAAGAAACAAAGTTTGAGTTAGACGTTCCATACCGGGATTACGGCTAAGACGACCAAGTTGTACTAAATCTTGAGTAATATTTCCGATTAAATATACCGCAAAGGTTAAAACAGTCGCTAGCAGAGAAGCAGTAAAAACACCGAAGGTAATAGCCACAGCAGTAATTAATGACAACTGCAAAAATAAGAAAATTGCAGCAATTAGAATGCTTGCTGTTGGATGAGGAATATTACCAATTTGCAGAAATACCAGATAAATTGCTGTCATCGTGGCGACAAGCACAGCTAGGACTGCGGATAAACCCAAGTATTTGCCGACGATAATTTCACTGCGACTAACAGGTTTAGCAATTAATACTAAAATAGTGCGTTTTTCAATTTCTTTATTAATTAGTCCCGTACCAATAAATATCGTAATAATTAACCCGATGGCATTCATTGCTGCCATCCCAAAGTCTAAAAACATTTTATCTTCAGCCGTAGCTGCAAATTCAGGAAGGACGCGGAAGGCAGTGGCGATTACTAGCGCATAAAAACCAATAATATATAGGATGCGATCGCGTACCACTTCCTGAAACACATTCTTTGCCAATACAAAAATTCTGTTAATAGTCATTTGTCATTTGTCATTGGTCATTTGTCATTTGTCATTGGTCATTGGTCATTGGTCATTTGTCATTTGTCATTGGTCATTGGTCATTGGTCATTGGTCATTTGTCATTTGTCACTGGTCATTGGTCATTGGTCATTGGGAAGAGGTCATTGGTCATTGGGAAGAGGTAGAGGGTAAAAAGGTAATTTTATTATTCTTCCCCCTGCTCCCCTGCCTACTGTGTACATACAAATCAGAGTTACTTTGAGATCCGGGTTTTACCCCCCTTAATCCCCCCTTGCCAAGGGGGGAAACCGGAAAATCTAGTTCCCTCCCCTTTGCAAGGGGAGGGTTAGGGTGGGGTAATTCGAGGACTGGTAGTGATTCGATAACTTGTGTGTACACCGTAGGCTCCCCTGCTCCCCTGCCCCTCTGCCCCTCTCTGCCCCACTCCTCACTGCTGCGGAGGCGGTGAACCAGGAATTAATTTACTGGCGCGATCGCATTCAATTTCTGCAACTGTAATCTTATTCTCTGAATTAGTAGCTGCTGCAACTGGTTCAATGCGACAAGATTTTTTTAAGTAATAGCCCCGTGGGTTAGAACTTGGGCCTATCCAAATACTTAATAAATCTAATATATATCCAGACTTTGTATTAGCTACACGCGGTTCAATGCGCCATAGTTCCTTCTCTTCATATTTACTCAGGTTTTTTTGAATTACTCCCCTACCCAGATTTCCTACCCGTTGTTTCGCATCTAACAACCATTTTTCTACTTCTGACCAAGGTCTTTCAGCTATTTGTTCTACTACCATTGGTTGAAGTTTTTCTAGAATTACAACGCCGTTTTGGGGAATTTTTACTGCTGCTTCTGTTCTGACAATAAAGGTACTATGTTTAAAAGTATCTGCTTGCAAACTGGGATATTGTCGTAACCAATTATCTGTCACAAAGTGAAACTGAATCCAACAACTTAGCAGCATACTACTAGCAACTAAGATTATGATTCTTTGGCGGTCTTGTGGCTTAGGAATTCGAGCTTTGGCATCGGTGTCATTGCCTTCAATAAACTCTGGTATTGCCGTAATTAATGCTGAAATTGTTGGCCAAAAAACGATTGTTCTGGGTGTAATTACATCTCGTTGATCTCCAAATGCAAAAACACTCACTAAGAATCCAGTGATTACTGCCCCGACTGGCATAAAAGTCCCAGGAACCCTCAAAGGATCTTCAGTTGTATACCAAGCTGTACCGGCAATTAAAAATAACCAACCGAAAAAGGCAATTATATCTTTGATATAACCTGTGGCACAATATGAAAGTATCCAAGAAAAAACACTTAAATAAATAAATGTCTGCCAAGAGTAAGCTTTGGGTGGAACTAATATTTTTCTAATTCCTGCATAAAGCCCTTCAGCAAATCTAAAAACCCCAAAGACATCTTTTAGTAACGTATTCATATTCCTCCCTACACCTGATTAATCAATATTTTTCCTCTAAATTAAACAAGTAATTTCTTGCTATTTTGAACGAAATAATAAAATAATAGTTATTGCAGTATAACTCAGAGAATTTGCTATTAGTATAGTAGTAACTAAATTATTATTTTGTAAATTAAGGGTACTAAAACGACGCCGTTGCAACCGCTGAGATATTTTCGGTTCTTCTTCTTTTTTCGCAAATGATTCATTTAATGAGAATAACAAAACCCTTAAAATGAAAAATTTCATCAAAAATGTAGTAAAAAATATGATGCAAGCTGTTAAAATAATTAAAGTTTGTGTATTCGGTGATCTGAAATTATTAAAAAACATATAATTAATTAATTCTGATTTCACCTGTATTGGCAAGATTGGTTCTGAGACAAAAAATATGAACCAACCAATTACACTCGAAAACAGATTGATAGAAATTGCATAAAAAGTACTGGTTTTTTTGTCAAATTTTAGTCGAGAATGCAAAACATAAGCTTCGATGGGGATGGCAATCAGTACAAATAAAAAGTCAAACAGAAATCCACCAATGGGAAAAATCCTGGGAAGCATCCAATTGTCAGGCATAAATGGTTACGGGTAAGGGTGAACTGTAGTGAGTATAACTGGGATAGTAAGGGTGATGGGGGAAATTATCCCATTGTTCTTGTTCTTTACTATGCGGGTGTGCCAGTATTCCTCTATTGATATTGTTAATAGATCAAACTGACCCTTGTACAGTCGTGTTAGAGGGGTAGTTTCTCTATCTGAGAGTACAAGAGGTTAGGTAAGATTAAAGACTGCCATAGTTATAGCTTTTTGAGAGATGACAAGGAACGGTATTGGGATTCGAACGGCGCAAGTGCGTCAAGAACGGCTTATTGGTCAAATTCACGTCTACGATGGTCTGGGTAAAGGTAAATCTCAAGCGGCTTTGGGAGTGGTTTTGCGCTCCATTGGCTTGGGAATAAATACGCCTAGCAATTCTAATCGTGTTTTACTGCTGCGATTTTTAAAAGGGCCAGAACGTGATTATGACGAAGATGGTGCGATCGCAGCTTTGCAACGTGGGTTTCCCCATTTAATTGACCAGGTTCGCACCGGGAGAGCGGAATTTTTTGGCCCAGAGGAAATTACCACCTTTGACCGAGATGAAGCAATGCGCGGTTGGGATGTAGCCAAAGGTGCGATCGCTAGTGGTTTATATTCAGTTGTTGTCTTGGATGAAATTAACCCGGTTCTGGATTTAGGTTTGCTACCAGTGGATGAAGTGGTAAAAACATTAAAATCCAAACCCCAAGAGTTGGAAATCATTGCTACCGGACGCGCCGCACCGCAAAAGTTGCTCGATATTGCAGATTTGCACTCAGAAATGAAACCTCATCACCACCCAACAGCTAAGGCCCTCTTCCTGGAAGGGATTGAAATTTATACTGGTGCTGGTAAAGGCAAGTCTACTAGTGCTTTGGGTAAAGCTTTGCAGGCCATTGGTAGGGGAATTAATCATCCAGGGTCTACCCGTGTATTGATTATGCAGTGGCTTAAAGGTGGTAGCGGCTACACAGAAGACGCTGCGATCGCTGCTTTGCAGCAGTCATATCCAGAAGTGGTGGATCATCAGCGTTGCGGTGGAGATGCGATCGTCTGGCGAAATTCCCGGCAAGAATTAGATTATGTAGAAGCCGAACGAGGTTGGGAAATTGCAAAAGTTGCGATCGCCTCTGGATTGTATAAAACTATTATTCTCGATGAACTCAATCCCACCGTTGACTTAGAATTACTCCCCGTTGAACCCATTGTTCAAGCTTTACTCCGCAAACCCCGCGACACCGAAATTATTATCACTGGACGTTGCCAAAATCCACCCGCGTACTTTGATTTAGCTAGCGTCCACTCAGAAGTTTATTGCCACAAACACTATGCTAATCAAGGCGTAGAACTTAAACGAGGTGTAGATTTTTAAATGGGGCATGGGGCAGATAACTGAATGTTGGCACATTAGCGGGAATTTTTACTTCTGTGGTAGTAAAATATTTTGCACAAAGCGATCGCGTCCTGCTGCCTTTGCTTTATATAACGCCCGATCCGCTGTGGCAATCATTTCTTCTAAGTCAGAATCTGGCTGAGGAATTTCTGTCGTAAACCCAACACTAATAGTTACATAAGGACTAACTTGGGAATTTTGATGAGGAATTGCTAGACCTCGGACAGCATGACAAATTTCGTCGGCAACATGAGTCGCCCCCTTGGTGTCTGTGTTAGGTAAAATCACAGCAAATTCTTCCCCACCATAACGGGCAACTAAATCTCCGGGACGTTTAATCATATCTTTGATAGCTTGGGCAATTTTCTGAAGACAGCGATCGCCTACCCGATGACCATAGGTATCATTATATAATTTGAAGAAATCAACATCGCAAAGAATCAGAGAAAGCGGACGTTGCTCGCGTTTTAGACGCTGCCACTCTTGAAAAAAATACTCTTCAAACCGTCGGCGATTAGCTATTTGAGTTAATCCATCGATAGTAACTAATCGCTGCAATTCCAGATTCACGGCTTCCAGTTTTTGCTGCAACTGAGATTGCTGAATCAAGCGTTTTACCCGTTGTCGCAAAACTGCCCAGTGAATCGGTTTGGTAACAAAATCTATTGCTCCCACTGTAAATGCACGGTCAACTGACTCTTGATCATCAAGTCCTGTAATCATTAAAATTGGAGTGTGCTTGTTACAATCCAGAAGCTCCAACTGAGTGCAACACTCGAATCCATCCATATCCGGCATTATGGCATCCAGGAGTACTATATCAGGGTGCAGTTGCTTAAAAACATTTATTGCCTCTATGCCATTTTGAGCTTCCGCTATTTGATAGCCTTCCCGCTCTAAGAAATGCCGTAGTATCAGGCGAATAAAAGGTTCATCATCAACGATTAAAACTAAAGATTGACTTTCTTGATCTGTGGCTTTCATGGTGCTTCCTTGGCAAGTTCTTGTTCTAAGGCAGTTTTAACTTGTTCATATTCCTGATACAGTAGTGAAAGTAATTCTAGATTGTTTTCTAAGTTACTGTTGCGTGCCTGTGCTTCTAACACCTTGCAAAGCTGCGCTAAGGCGATCGCTCCAATAGAACCACTGCTGGACTTGAGTTTGTGTGCTGTCTGCCATATAGTCTGGATATCCTGAGTTGCGATCGCTGTGCTAATATGTTGCACTAGTCTGGCTGTCTCTGTAAGATAACACTCAATTAGTTCAGCAAATGCCACACGATCTCCTCTAAGCATAAGCTGCAAGGATTGGAGGACTTTGGCATCAATTTTCGCGCTTTTTAATGTCTGGTTTTTTCCTGACTGTAAGATATTTGACGAAGGTTGCAATTCTTGGCGTCTCACTTCCCCTTGTTGTTTGATAGAAGTGAATTCAAAATTTCTTTTGCGTGAACATTTGCTGAGTGCCTGAGCTAACTCTTGCAGCAGAATAGGTTTGCTAATGTAGTCATCCATACCAGCGGCAAGACAAACTTGGCGATCGCCCCGTATGGCATTGGCAGTAATGGCGATGATATGGGGACGAACACCCACCCCCCATTCTTGACAAATTCTCCGAGTTGCTTCTAACCCATCCATTTTGGGCATGTAAACATCCATCAACACTACGTCAAATTGCTGTTTTTGCAGAGCTGCGATCGCTTCTAGCCCATTGCTGACCACATCTGCGCCATAACCTATTTTCTGTAGCATCAGTAGAGCAACTTTCTGATTAACAACCGTATCCTCTGCCAGAAGAATTCGCAGTGGCAGTCGATGACCCAAATGCCGATCTACCAAAGGAAAATGAGAAATGCTGGCTAGGATCGGCTGATTTCCCAAAACACGAGTAATAACATCGTAGAGTTGAGAGTGTTTGATCGGTTTACTCAAAGAAGCAGCAAACTTGACATCATTAAAGTCTGAAGGAGTTTCTATTTTCGCTAAAGAAGTCATAATCACCAAAGGCAGATTTTGACAACCAGATTGCTTGCGGATTTGACGAGCTAGGGTTATGCCATCCATTTCTGGCATCTGCATATCTAAAATAGCAATATCAAACTGTATTCCCTGAGCAAGTTTAACTAAAGCTTCTTTGCCAGATTTGGCGGCATAAGTTTCCATCTTCCAAGACTCAGCTAGCAAGCTGAGAATTTGGCGATTGGTTAGATTGTCATCCACAATCAATAATCGTTTGGATGCAAGCAACGGCGAAATGCTTAATTCGGCTTGTTCTGACTGAGCAACTACTTTGGTAATAATGGTGAAGTAAAATGTTGAACCTGGTGAAGAGTCAGGAGATGATAATAATTTTCCTTTATCCCATCTACGGCTAGGATTGCCACCAACCAACCCCTGGCTTTCTACCCAAAGAGTGCCGCCCATCATCTTACTGAGCCGCTTACTAATCGCCAATCCCAGCCCTGTGCCACCATATCGTCGAGTCATGGAGACATCAGCCTGAGTGAAGGGTTGAAATAATCGCTCTATTTTCTCTGGTGCGATGCCAATACCTGTATCTTTGATCGCAAATTGAATTTCGTAGAGAAGTTGCTCTTTTTCAACGGGTATCGGGGATTGGGGAGCAGGGGAGGAAGGGAGCAAAGGAGAAGTTGCAGTAAGTCTTTCCCCTGTGCCCCTCTGCCCCTGTGCCCCTCTGCCTCTTGTGCCCAGTCCTCGATCGCCAATCCCCAGTTCAACAGAGAGTACTACTTCTCCGGTTTCCGTAAACTTAATAGCATTGTTGAGCAGATTCATCAAGACTTGGCGCAGACGAGTTAAATCACCGACGATCTGAATGGGAACTTGGGGCTGGATTAGATAAACTAGTTCGATATCCTTTTGGGCAGCTTTCGGAGCTAAAAAGGAAATAGCCTCCTCTACACAAGCTCTCAAATCAAAAGGCTGTTCTTCTAATTCCAGTTTGCCCGACTCAATTTTGGAGAAATCTAGAATATCGTTGATGATGGTAAGTAAAGTATCTCCGCTACTGTGAACTATTTCCAGAAAGTCTTGCTGTTGAGGTGTGAGATCGGTATCCAGCAGTAGACCTGTCATCGCAATAACAGCATTCATTGGAGTCCGAATTTCGTGACTCATCATTGCTAAAAACTCACTTTTTGCCCGATTTGCGGCTTCTGCTTGGCGTTTTGCCTGCTCCAAGGCAAAGTTTTTCAAGGTAAGTTCTTCACGTTGGCGCGTTTCTTGTTCCAGTAAGTGAGCTTGTGCTAGAGCAATACCTAGTTGAGCCGCCACAGCTTCTAGTAATTCGATTTCGTCTTGTGTCCATTGGCGAAAATAGTTGCACTGATGTAAGCCGATCGCACCATTGGGTTCTCCTTGATAGGAGGTGCGGATTGACAGCATGGACTTCAGCCCAATTTCTCGGCAGATAGCTTCAGTCCTTTGCAGCAAAGGTTCAACGTACACATCTGGAGAAGCGATCGCACTTTCTTGGGTCATCATCTGCTCGGCATGAGGATTGTTAGTCATGGGAACTTCCAATTTCAATACAGAGCAGTAACCAGGGAGTGTATTATATTGTGCTACTAGGGGAATTTGTGGTGTGGGGTTACTAATGTAAGAGTGGATCAGACAGCGATCTGCTCCAAATGCTTGTCCAATTTGGGTAGCAGCCGTCTTAAAGATTTTGCTGGTGTCAAGACTTTGACGAATTTCCTGAGTAATTTGTTCAAGTAGTAGAGTGCGATGTAATTGCCGTTGCAGTGCCTCTTTAGCTCGTTTGTTTTCGGTAATGTCGTGATTGATGCCGACAGTAGCAACAATTTCTCCCTGTTCATCCTGTAGAGCGACTACGGTTGTTTCGCAAATTCCCTCACTGCCATCTTTACGAATAAAGTGTATTTCCCCTGACCAACGTCCTTGCTGGTTGACTGTTGACAAAATGTTGACGCTTAATGTTGCGGCTACTTCCGGTTGATGCAAAATACTGGAATATTGAGTTAAAATCTCGGCTTTGGTATAGCCAAACATACTTTCGGCAGCAGGATTCCAGTCAATAATACTTCCGGTTAAATCTGTGATAATTACGCCATCATGCATGTTTTCAAAGGTGAGGGCTTGCCGACGCAGATTGGCTTCGGTTTGCTTGCGTAAGCAAAGCTTGTCGTAGACATCGCTAATATCTCTCTGAATGCCAATGAAGTGGCTTAACTCACCATTCTTGTCATGAATAGGAGAAATACTCAATTCATTCCAAAACAAAGTACCATCTTTGCGATAGTTGCGAAGAACAACTTTGCAACTTGTTCCAGTTTGAATAGATGAGCGCAATTCATTAAGTGCTGGTTGCTGGGTATCTGTGCGTTGCAAAAATCGACAGTTTTGCCCAATTACATCAGTAGCACTGTAGCCTGTTATTTGCTCAAAGGCAGGGTTGACGTAAATAACTGGATTGTAGGCGAGTTTAGCATCGGCAATAATAATCCCATTACTGGTAGCGGCAAGTGCCCTCTCTCTAAGTCTCAAGGTTTCTTCAACTAGCTTCAAATCAGTAATGTCAAACATAAAGCCCCTGAGCATGATCGCAGTTCCGGCTTCTTCAACGACACTAACAATGTCTCGCAGCCAAACAACTCGCCCATCAGCAGCTAACATCCGGTATTCCAGTTCGTGATTCTCGCACCTAGCAGTTGCTTCTTGACAAAAACGAACAGAATTTTTCTTGTCATCTGGATGCAGATGATTAACCCAAAAATTTTCCTCGTACCACTCTGCGATCGGATAATTTAGCAAGTCTACCGCTTGCGGCCCAACGTAAATAAATCGCCAAGTTTTTAAGTCCAATTCCCAAGGGATGACTTTGACTGTTTCCAGCATCTGTCGCAAACGATTTTCACTGGCGATCAGGGCAGTTTCTACCTGTTTCTGTTCAAAAATCCTGTGATTTAACTCCTGATTGATTGCTATTATTTGTTGGTTTATTGCATTCATTGCCAAGGCAAAATAGATTGATAATGCCAACGTGACAACAACTAATAACCCTGCAATCAATTCTACTTGTGTTAATAACCCCGGATTTGGGATTAAAAGTCTCTGCCAGAGTAGGAATACAGAGATTGAGAAAAAAATCCCCAGCAACAGCGCGAGTAATTCTCGTTGACGGAAAAATATCACAGCTTTGAACCAGTCATATCGGTGCTGTTTTACCACTTATTAACTCTCTAGGACTTTCAGGACTTATTGCACTAACTTTTACTTTTAAGTAATCTAAAACATTAGTAGTAAGGGGGCAATTACGGAATTTATTTTTAGTTAATATATCAAAATGTTTATATATTGCCAGAAAAGCTTAATCATTTATGATTGTAATTACACTTCTTTTGATACCAATTATTTCTGAAGACCCATAGACAGAACCCTACGCCTGCGGGAGAGGTTTGCCCAGGTCAAAATCATGTGCAACTTCACCAAGAATTAGTATGAGAACTGCAAATTTTCTGTAGTACACCGTGGTGGAAGTTTGTTTACCTTTAAGGAGTTGCTTTGAGCAACTTGTCTGGTTAATTGAGATGGAAGCAGGTATTGCAAACCAAAAGACCCCCGACTTCTTGAAAGAAGTAGGGGATCTAAGCCTCTCGCTGGAGAGCAAATTAAATATAGTGGTTTCCACAAATTTTAAGTAGACTATGCCTGCGATCGCAACAAAAGAGTAATGGAGATTAAAAACCAATACAGTCCAGATAAACCCAAAACCCAGATGTAGAGACGCGATTTATTACGTCTTGATTTATCGCGTCTTGAAGACCAATTATCTACACCAATAACCTTTAACCCAAGTATATTGGATGAAAAACAAGGGTTAATGCCATTCGCTTGTAATTTAAATTACAGCTGCTTGGCGTTGACAATCAAAAACAACCATATAGGAAGCATTTGGTATTTCTTGAGGAAGGTGCCGCATATAGCCATCGGCATCAGAACGGCTGCGGAAGCGAGCAACAATCTCCCGTTGCGTATTAGGAAGTAGACGAGCGATCGCCCAAGAATTGAGGCGTTCTTTATACGCAATAGTCTGATTGTCTGATTGAGAAGCTTTGTTATCCGTATTTTCTGGCATAATTATGTTAACCGTATGAAGTTTAATGAAGGGCGTTAATTAGTTTCTAGGTAGGAATGCACTAACGCTTTTTTTTATGCTGCTGCCACCTTGTTATTCGATTCTTAATAAATTGTCAACACTGAGCGCTATATTTTAGACCAATTAAGTTGGAATTTTCAGGTACAAATGAATCTCAAAGCCTTAACTTGCAATTGTTTCCAGGACACAACCATGTTCAAGCAGAAAGTTTGGCAATTATTGGGTTTGCATAATTTGTATGCATACACATAAGTAAAGTCCGCATCAGTGGTAAAACAAACATCAATGTCTGAAAACATACTATTAGAAGCTGAAGAGAAAACGAATAATAATGTGCGTAAAATTAATCAGCACGTAGACGCTCTTAATTTTTCTATAGTGTAGTTAGTAAAGCTACATTGCGAGCATTTACATTTTTTATAATTAGTTGAGAATAATTAAATTGTTAAAGTCTTTTTAAATATTCAAGAATGAATTTTTATTCAGCTTTTGACTAGAGCTTTAAGGACAACATATAGTGCAATTATTTAAATTAAAAATTCTTGACTAATTGTCACCAAATAGTTAAAAAATTCTCGAGAAAATTACAGTTATTAATAATGAAAACACCATTCGTAACATCAATAATCCAAAAAATAGCAGAGGAAATAGGAGCAGTAGTTTTAGTAGACCCAGAATGCGACTTTATGGGATTGATTACATTTAAAAACGGCAATAAAACCTTCTTTCGTAATACCAGGTTTAGTATTAATTCTCTTGGCTCAGTAGCAATAGCTAAAGATAAAGCAGTTTCAAACTTTTTTCTGAATAAATTTGGCTATAAGGTTACTGAAGGAAAAACATTTTTTAGTAACGAATTATGCGAAGAAATAGCTAATACTAGAAATATAGATGCAGGATTTTATTATGCCCAGAAGTTGGGATTTCCTGTAATTGTCAAGCCGATTAACCTTAGTCAAGGAATGTTTGTTACCAAGGTTCACAATAAACAAGAATATTATCAAGTAGCTAAGAAAATCTTGCGAAAAATCTCAGGATTTATTGTTGAGCGGTTTTATAGTGGCAATGATTATAGAATTGTAGTACTTGATGATAAAGTAGTTTCGGCATATCAAAGAATCCCCTTATTTATCATCGGAGATGGTCAATCTACTGTTTTGCAACTTATGCAACAGAAGCAAGAAACTTTTATCAAAAATGGTAGAAAAGAAATTATAGATTTTGAAGATTACAGAATCAAAAAAAACTTGCAAAGACGGAAGCTAAATTTTAGTAAAGTTATACCTAAGAATAATATAGTCTATCTTTTAGATAATGCAAATTTATCAACTGGAGGTGAGGCAATAGACTTCACTGACAATATCCATCCTGATTTTAAAAAATTAGCAGTAAATATTACAAAAGATATGGAGTTAAGATTATCAGGTGTGGATATTCTTGCTAGTGATATAACGTCACCAATGGGAGATTATACAATTATTGAAGTAAATGGCGCTCCTAGCTTAACTCACTATGCATCATTTGGTGAAGTTCAGACGAAAAGAGTCGAAAATTTATATCTCCAAGTTCTCAAAGTACTTGAAAATGAGAATAACAGAGTAAATTATTGATTTTGACTGGAGACGAAGCAGGTATTGCTCGCCTCCTGAGTTCTTTTTAAATTCTATCTATCTCTCTCTTCACCAATCCTTATCTAGTAGGGATTCAAATTCAGCTTGCAAGGCGTTTATATCCGCCAACCTTGTGACTAGTAAATTATCTTTACCAGCATCATTTAAACGTACTTTCCAATAACGAATACTGTCTGAGTTATTCAACCAAAACTTAATCACTGTATCTACTACTTGATCCAGATTCCAATCCCACTTTGCTGGAACTGATTCCACCGATTCTAAAAACGTATCTAGCGTACACGTATGCATTCCCAAGTATTCCACACCTTGGTGGGGTGGTTTTTGCCCATTTTGCTGTTGCTGATTAAAAAACTGCAAAAGCGGAGATATTCCTACAATATCAAAAGTGTATTTCATGCCAGTACTCTCAATTTTATATTACTTACAAGAAATATTTAGTTTTTTCTATTTCTAAAATAATATCTGGAAAGGAACTAAAGCATCTGCAAAAAGTGCAGTTTTGGTCTATATCATAGGCATTAAATCTCAGCTATAAATTAGCACTGACAAGCATTGAGTGCTAATATTTATTTGAGAGTTTGATTGATTACTAAAAAGTTTCAGGCATTAATTCAAAGATGTATATATCTTTAATAATTATTTAATTAGTTACGTTACGGCTTGTAAAGGCTAGATCTTTTTTAAGACTTGTGATGATAAATAAAGTGGCTGTGTAATGAAATCAGCAGCCCAACACGTATGCTAAATGCTATCAATGCCAACCAAACCGCCTTTCTGGAGCGATCGCATCCAAATATACAGATGGGGTCAAGTCAAGGGAGTATAAATTTAAACTCACTTGACAGTGCAGTTTTAAAAGTGTCACTTACTAGACTCGCCTTTTGATTGAAGCAGTGATACTATTTATTTGTGTGAGGAGCAAGTTAAAAATAAAAAACGCCTGGGGTGGAAACACGGCAACACTCCCAGGCGTTTTTTAATTGGTACACAGAAAACAGTCTTTGCAGATTCGCCCAAACCGGATTGCTATACATCGGATGTAGCAATAGCCCAATCTAAAATTTAAAATTCCTTAAGTTGCACCAAATTCAGTTTGTAAGGCTTCATCGTTATTATCAGCGATCGTTGCCACAACGGTAATTAACCGAGATACTTCGCCAGGAGATAACTCTGCTAAAGTGCGTGTCGATATTACAACCACCCGGTTTTCAATAATGCCGAAGCGCGCCTCAAAAGTGCTGGAGCAGTTTAACTCCAAAAGATACCGCATTAACTTAGGTTCATTTTTCGCAGGTAAATTTAGCACCGCAGACCAAACCGTTATAGTGTCTTCATCGCTTGTGCCGTTGAGTTGGACAAATACTTGCACACTTCCATACTTAAACTTCCAAAGATAACCAGCCTCTGGAGTGTGGCTAACCATCGCACTATCATCTTGTTCCAAAGAGTCGATGACATTTTCAATTACCTCAACATGGTTAATGCTTGTCGTCTCGGCGATTAAATCATTAACGGATTCGTTACTAGTTACGGTTTCTGGGTAGCTTGCCATACAGATTTTTTTCTCAACATACTCGCTCTACACATACTTTATAACTTGTGGACGTAGTTGGAGGGGCAATTCATGAATTACCCCTACTAATTGCTCCCGCCACCATCTGGTATGGTGGCGGGAGGAACAAAGAATTATTCTGGAAAAATCAATGACGATCGCGCTTAACCTACATCATCATGGGCAAAGCGGTTAAAAAGGAAATCTAATGCATAGTTACGCAGTTGGTAATATTGTGGATCTTCCATGATGCGGCTGCGATCGCGCGGACGAGAAAAAGGAATTTCCATAACTTCGCCTATTTTCGCGTGTGGGCCGTTGGTCATCATTACCAATTTGTCTGCTAAAAATAGTGCCTCGTCGATGTCGTGGGTAATCATCAGCACTGTACAACGGTTATCGCCCCAAATTTTCAGCAATTCTTCCTGTAATTCTTCTTTGGTGATGGCATCTAGCGCCCCAAAAGGTTCATCTAAAATTAAAACTTTCGGACGAATCGCCAAAGCACGGGCGATAGAAACCCGTTGTCTCATCCCGCCGGACATTTGCATTGGTTTCTTTTCCATCGCATCAGCCAGTCCCACCATTGCTAAATGATCGCGGACGATCGCTCTTTTTTCAGCTTGTGGTTTGTTGGGATAAACGGCGTTAACAGCTAAGTAGATATTTTCAAAAGCAGTGCGCCAAGGTAGCAAGGCATAGTTTTGGAAGACAACCATTCTGTCTGGGCCTGGTTGGGTAATGGGTTCTCCTTCGAGTAACACTTGCCCGGAGGTGGGAAAGTTAAAACCGGATACCATATTTAACAGTGTCGATTTGCCACAGCCAGAGTGGCCGATGACGCAAATAAATTCCCCCTGTTCGACGTTGAGGTTAACGCCGTCGAGTACGGTGAAGGGGCCTTTCTTTGTCGGGTAGACTTTGGTAACGTCTTTAATTTCTAGGAAAGGTCTGCGGCTGGTGGTTGCAGGGACGAATGGTTTTCCTAGTGTGTTTGTAGCTGTTGAGTTGCGGTTTTGCATGGTATGGTATTTGGGGATTAAAAAGCTTAATTTAGGCGACGTGCAACTGAATATTCTGACCTTTCTTCTTCTAAGGGCTACGGTGTGTACACAAGTCTGAAATAGCTGATTAACCAAGGTTTTACCCCACCCTAACCCTCCCCTTGCAAAGGGGAGGGAACTAGATTTCTTTTTTTCCCCCCAATGCA
Source organism: Nostoc sp. JL23 (assembly GCF_017115065.1). NCBI lineage: Bacteria > Bacillati > Cyanobacteriota > Cyanophyceae > Nostocales > Nostocaceae > Nostoc > Nostoc sp. JL23. The sequence goes on along the minus strand of NZ_JABXKN010000132.1, from coordinate 2,541 downwards.
TCGGGGGGATTAAGGGGGGTAAATCGAGGATTTGTGCTTCATTACCAACAAGATGCGTGTACACCGTAGTCTAAAAGGGTGAGGCTTTGAATTTTCCCGCTTTTCTTGTAGGGAAGAGGTTAGGTCTTTTGTTGGTTTTTCCACATGACTTAAAAAGTCAAATCATTAATGGAGTTCAGAGGTTCATTGATGGAGTTCAAAGACTCATTAATGGAGTTCAGAGGTTCATTAATGGAGTTCAAAGACTCATTAATGGAGTTCAAAGACTCATTAATGGAGTTCAAAGACTCATTAATGAAGTTCAAAGGTTCATTAATGAAGTTCAAAGGTTCATTAATGAAGTTCAGAGGCTCATTAATGGAGTTCAGAGGTTCATTAATGAAGTTCAGAGGTTCATTAATGAAGTTCAGAGGTTCGCGCGTGATGTGCTACTCCTTCCACTCCCTCTTTCTCTCACGATTTTTTTATGATGCGAGTCTCCTTCTTGGTGCATCGAGAACAACTTCCGCAACTGAAAAATCACGTTTAATTTTCAAGCTGTTGAGATAAGCGATCGGATCGTCGGCATTAAAGGGAGTACCATCGAACAGTTGGATCGGTTGGCGAATATAGCTAATATCCAAACCTAATTCCCGTGCGGCGGTGCTGAAAACACGCACGCGACACACCCGTTCAACAACTTCTACCCAATTTCTGGGGAAGGGAGTGTCACCCCAACGCGCCAATTGACTCATAATCCAAATTTGTTCGGTGCGACTGGGGCGGTTGATCGCGGAATCGGAATAAAACTGGTGATGGGCATAGTCCCGCAACGGATGGTCTAAGTCACAGGTGAGATTATCTGGATCTTCGAGTTGAATGTATTCTAAATCAGTGCTGACGTACTCTCGCCCTGCTAAAATTTGCCGAATTTCTTGGGTATTTTCGGGATTTGCACAATAGTGACAAGCTTCCAACAAAGCTTTAGTCAAGGCGATATGCGTATTTGGATAATTTTCTGCCCAATCTTCCCGCACACCAAGAACTTTACCTGGGTGTCCCAACCAAACTTCTAAGTCGGTAGCGATGGTAAAGCCGACATTTTCCACAGCAGCGCGGTAGTTCCAAGGTTCACCCACGCAGTAACCATCAATGCTTCCGGTTTTTAGGTCAGCTACCATCTGCGCTGGGGGAATGGTCTTCATGTCCACATCGCTATCGGGGTCAATTCCACCAGCCGCTAACCAGTAACGCAGCAGCAAATTGTGCATAGAAGCGGGATGCACTACTCCCATTGTGTGCCTTTGTTCGTGGGTAAGAATCAGATGATTTCTGAAGTCAGATAAGGTTTGCACGCCTTGATCGTAAAAGCGTTTTGCTAAGGTGATGGCGTTACCGTTGCGAGTCATGGTAAGGGCGGTGACAACGGGCAAAGGTTGGTTATTATGCCCTCCCAAAGTTAGCCACATCGGCATCCCTGAAGGCATTTGAGCCGCATCCAAATAACCACCACTTATGCCATCTTCTATACCCCGCCAGCTACTTTCCCGCACGAGGTTAACTTCATCTAAACCATGTTTGAGAAAGAAACCTTTTTCTTTAGCAACTGCTAAAGGGGCGCAAGCTGTCAGAGGTAAAAAGCCAATTTCTAGGTTAACTTTTTCTAATCCATGACGGGCAACGTCGGCAGTTTTTCTCGCCCGAATTTTCTTAATCCGTTTTTGCTGATTGAGGAAGTAAATCATCTCACTCCGCAAGCTGTAATAGCTGGGATGTTCTACTACTTCCATCCGCTTGCGGGGTCTGGGAATATCCACTTCTAAAATGTCGCCGATTTTAGATTCGGGGCCGTTAGTTAACATCACGATTCTGTCAGATAACAGCACGGCTTCATCGACATCATGTGTCACCATCACCGCAGTGACTTGATTTTCTTCACAGATTTGCATTAGTTGTTCTTGCAAATTGCCGCGTGTGAGTGCATCCAATGCGCCAAAGGGTTCATCTAGCAAGAGTAATTTGGGACGAATCGCTAAGGCGCGGGCGATCGCAACTCGCTGCTTTTGTCCACCTGATAACATTCCTGGTTGTTTATCAGCATGGGGACGCAAACCCACCATATTAATATGTTTTTCGATAATGGCGTTGCGTTCGGCTGCGGGTAAACCCTTCATTACTGAGTCCACAGCGAGGGCAATATTTTCTCTTACCGTCCGCCAAGGTAATAGCGAATAATTTTGGAACACCACCATCCTGTCTGGGCCGGGTTTGGTGATTTTTTGTCCTTCGAGAGTGACAATACCTTCAGTTGGCAAATCCAAACCCGCAATCATATTTAATAGAGTGGATTTACCGCAACCGGAGTGACCAATCAAAGAAACGAATTCTCCTTTTTTAATTTGGAGGTCGATTCCTTTGAGGGCGATATATTTGCCACCACCAGTTAATTCAAAAACTTTTTCAATTTGATCGACAGCTACGAACATAAGATATTTGGTATTTGATATTTGGGCATTGGGCATTGGGCATTGGGCATTGGGCATTGGGCATTGGGCATTGGGC
>NZ_JABXKN010000139.1:0-38178 GCF_017115065.1 Nostoc sp. JL23 | reverse complement strand
TTTTTACTCCAGCTTTTTATTATCCCATGTTATTTATATTAAGGATGAGTCTTTTGTAGTTTAGCCAATGATTTTCCATGTATTGCCCAAGGAATACTATGAGTGTAAATAGATTGATAAAAGCGAGAAATGTCTGTATGTAATATATATCGCCCGGCTATCCTATTTTTAGCTCTTTTAACAGGAATTAAGTAGAAATCTAGAACAGGTGAAATAGAACGCTCACGTTGTGGATGAGGAGTATGAGTAGGCTTACTTTTTGAAAAATTAGAACGTTTTGTTATTTGATTAACTGTAGACCAATGAGTATCTAATAAATCAGAAATTTCTAAGAAAAATACTGGATTTAAAATACCTAAGTTTCTTCTTAATGAGTTGTATTTAACATGGTTATGACTATAAATTTTTGCAGTTCTCTTAGGGTAACGTGGAAATGTTATTTTACTAGAAGTAGCAAAGTCAGCGAGGGAAATTGTATTAAAAGGAGGAGGCAGTTCTTTTGGAAAATATCCTCTAGCTATTAAATCTCTCCTATTCATCTTTAGTATCTTATGATTACAGGATTTACTATAAGATATGTTGCCCTGAAATTGAGACGAAAGCAATCGTAATTGCAGTTAATGAATGGAGTAACTGTACTCAAGCAAGGTTTTTGTACAATAAAGTAGCTTCTTCAGCCGCAACTAAGTAAGAAAACTGCGCGATCGCACCTCTCAAATTGCTTCGTTTGTCTGCCTTTTAAATTTAAACTAAGAAATGGCATTATCCGCATTGCTTTCTCCGGCGTTGAGTACTTGCTCGGCAGTTAGTTGTAATTCTGGGAAAATAGTAGAAGCGATCACACTATTTCCTGTAAATCTGGTTTCTTCATAAAACCCGTCAACTAATATCAGTACGGTAACTGAATTTATTTGTGGATCAACAATCCAATATTCAGCAATTCCCCTTGCGGCATACTCGGAACGTTTGTAGCGATAGTCCCGATCTTCGTTAGCTTTGCCAGGAGAAACAACTTCGACAACTAAAGCAGGAGGAGGCATATCCAGAGTAATTGTGGATCGCGTTGCACCTTCTAAGGCTGTTGCAAGTTCATCCGTCAGCACAACTAAGTCAGGAATGCGAGTTGTCGCACGAGAACCAGCAACAACAATTTCAACTTTGTTACTCAACCGATTAACTGGAACAAACTTGAGGAAATTTACCAGCAAAAATAGAGATATCTGGATATTTTTTGGGCTTTCAGGTGGTATGGAAACTAACTCACCTGCTACCAGTTCATATTGGCTATCCGTGCGATCGTCATACTTCAAATATTCCTCAAGCGTTAGACGTTTGCTAGTGATTGCAGTCATTGAATTATTCAATCCTAAATCCAAAATTAGTCAGTAGGAAAATACTAAAACCGGACTTACAATTCAGTACACTTCATCATGAGTGCCGATATCAATTAGCAAAATTTCTTCTTCCCCAGATTCTATATTTTGCACAAAGTTAAAGACAATGCGACAATCATAATCCACTGAACACGCCCAAGCTCCAGACAGTTTGCCTTTAAGTTTATGAGTCTGCAACAATGGATGAAATGGATCGGCGGTTAGTAGTGCTAACCGCTCTCCAATCCGCTCTTGTAATTCTGGCTGTCGTCGTACCAATCGCTTAAATGCTCGTTTAAACTATGATGCCAGAACTACAGTTCTCACTTGCGTAACTCATCCATTATTTGAGTAACTGTACCACGGAACACTTTTCCCGACTGGTATTCTACTTGTGCTTGAGCGATATTAGCAGCAATTTCAGAACGCCGCCGTTCTGCCAACCGATGACTTATCAGATCAATTAATGTTTCTTGTTCATCTACTGATAAGTTTTCGATGCTTTCTAGAACTTGATCTAACCTGGAAACTGAGGTCATTGTTTATTGTTACCTTGCTTGCAGTACATAACTATTACGTATGCCTAAAATTGTTGCAAAAATCTCAAATCACTAGCATACAAGCGACGAATATCATCGATTTGATGTAACACCATTGCAAAGCGTTCTACACCAAAACCGGCAGCAAACCCTGTATAAACTTCTGGGTCATAACCCACAGACTTAAGTACATTTGGATCGACCATCCCACAGCCCATCACCTCCAGCCAGCGACCATTCCACTGCAAATCTACTTCAGCTGAAGGTTCAGTAAACGGGAAATAACTGGCGCGGAAGCGAATAGGTAAATCGCCAAATATTGCTTGTAAAAATACTTTAATTGTGCCTTTGAGGTCTGTAAAAGTTAGTCCCTCATCAATGGCTAAAAGTTCTATTTGATGGAAAACTGCTGAGTGAGTCGCGTCTACATTATCTCGCCGATAAACTCGCCCTGGAGCCACAACCCGAATCGGTGGTTCTTCTCTTTCCATGTAACGAATTTGTACTGACGAGGTATGAGTGCGTAAAAGATTCCCATCTGGCAGGTAAAAAGTATCCTGCATATCACGGGCGGGGTGATCGGGCGGGGTGTTGAGAGCCTCGAAATTATAATAATCTGTTTCCATCTCTGGCCCTTCAGCCACGGTGTAGCCCATACCGACAAAGATATCCAGTGCCCGATCTATAATGCCGTTGAGGGGATGAATGCGACCTTGGGGGCTGTAAATACCCGGCATAGTTACATCCAGAGTTTCCGCCTCTAGCTGGAGGTGAATTTGCGCGGCTTCGAGGGCGACGCGTTGCTGGTCTAGACTAGTTTGCAAGGATTCTTTGACTGTATTGGCGATCGCTCCAATTTTCGGTCGTTCCTCTGCACTCATTTGCCCCATACTTCGCAACAGTGCCCCCAGTTCGCCTTTTTTACCCAGATAGTTAACTCTGAGTTCTTCCAGACTTTCTAAGGTGTCGGCGGCTGCGATCGCTTTTTCTCCTTCTTGCCGCAGTGCTAAAAGTTGAGCTTCTAAATTGCTAGTCATTAGTTATTAGTCATTGGTCATTAGTCATTAGTCTATAGTCAAAAGCTGTGAATCGGTCGATAAATAAACTTACAGTCATACCATTAACATCAGCTAAAGGTGAGGGTTGAAACCAAATCTCTGTTTATCAGTTATAGACAATTGGGCTAGTACAGCGGGCGTGTAAATCCAGCTAACATCTCACTTAACCAGACTTGAGGATTGAGCAATTTGTCTTAAAGATAGGCAAAATTCCGCCACACTATCTAGCGAGTATAAATATTTTTTTGCTGCTTGTGACCTCAGACATTGACAAATGGCTAATAACAAATAACTAATAACTAATGACCAATGACTAACTAATACTTCTCTACGAGAGGCTGCGCCAACGGCTTCTCTACGAGACGCTACGCGTAGCTTGCTTCTCCTGAGGGGTACGCTCAGTACAAGTGACTAATGACCAATGACTAATGACTAATGACCATGAAATTACTAATTAGCAACGATGATGGCATTTCTGCCCTAGGGATTCGTACCCTAGCCAACTACTTGGCAGAGGCTGGCCATGATGTGAGTGTAGTTTGCCCAGATCGAGAGCGATCGGCAACTGGACACGGGTTAACTTTACACCAACCCATTCGCGCCGAAATTGTTGAAGAGATTTTTCATCCTGCTGTCAAAGCTTGGGCTTGTGATGGTACACCTTCAGATTGCGTCAAATTGGCACTGTGGGCTTTGCTGGAAACTCCCCCCGATTTGGTTGTCTCTGGTATTAATCAAGGTGCAAATTTGGGAACTGAAATTTTGTATTCTGGCACTGTTTCTGCGGCAATGGAAGGTTTAATTGAAGGCATTCCCAGTGTAGCGCTGAGTCTTATGAGTCACATATCTAAAGACTTTCAAGCTGCTGCTAAGTTTGCCACAGTTCTCGTAGACCAGTTAGCCCAAAAACCCCTGCCAGATTTAATGTTGCTCAACGTCAATATTCCTGCGGTCAAATGGGAAGAAATTGCCGGAGTTGCTCTCACCCGTCAAGGCATACGGCGTTACATTGATGTATTTAATAAACGAGTCGATCCTCGTGGAAAAACGTACTACTGGTTAACCGGAGAGGTAATTGAGGATGTGGAACCCCCAAGCGGATTAAATCTGCCTCAAAATGTACCTACAGATGTGGAAGTTGTACGTAAAAACTACATCAGTATTACTCCGTTACAATACAATCTTACTTACGCAACTGGATTAGAGAAATTATCGGAGTGGGAATTCAATTTTCCTGGAATCATTTGATTTATCAAGACAAAAATGTGGTTATTCAAATGCATCACGGAAAAATGTAGGCTATAACGTAGGGGCACTCTTGAAATAACTGATACACATTTACCCCAAAACCTGGGAAATTCTCACTGACGTATTTCATTCACATTTACACAATCAGCCAGAAACAGGATATGCTGTTTTACCAAGAAATCCTCCCTGTAGCAAAATCGGAGAGACAGCATAAACTTAGACAAAATAAGTAACAATTCTTTCATTTATCGCCCGCTCAGTCCAGCAAGCAACACCCATGTCTAGGATAGAGAATCAATTTACCGTACAATTTTGGGGCGTTCGCGGCAGCATCCCCAGCCCAGGGCCACACACTGTTCGTTACGGCGGCAATACCCCTTGCATATCAATGCAAGCGGGCGATAAACGCTTAGTTTTCGATGCTGGCACGGGACTACATGTTTTGGGGCAATCTCTGTTGCGCCAAATGCCGTTAGAAGCTCACATATTTTTTACCCACTCTCACTGGGATCATATGCAAGGTTTTCCCTTCTTTACGCCAGGGTTTGTAAAGGGGAATGAATTTCATATTTACGGCGCGATCGCACCTGATGGTTCTACCATAGAACAGCGCCTCAACGATCAAATGTTGCACCCCAACTTTCCCGTACCCTTGCAAATTATGCAAGCTAATTTAAATTTCTACGACATTCGACCGGGGCAACCAATCCACATCGATGACTTGATCGTAGAAACAGCTCCTTTAAACCATCCAGGTGAAGCCGTAGGATACCGCGTCAATTGGCGTGGTGGTGCTGCTACTTACATCACTGATACCGAACATTTTCCCGACCGACTCGATGATAATGTGCTGTGGCTAGCTCGTAATGCCGATATCTTGGTTTACGATTCTACCTACACAGACGAGGAATATCACTCGCCAAAATCTCCGAAAATTGGCTGGGGACATTCTACTTGGCAAGAAGCGGTGAAAGTGGCACAAGCTGCTAACGTCAAAACTCTGGTGATTTACCACCACGATCCGGCGCATGATGACGACTTTTTGGATCGTGTCGGCAAAGAAGCAGCTGCGAAATTTCCTGGGGCTATTATGGCAAGGGAAGGATTGGTACTTCAGATTCCCACTTCAGTTGCCTTATCAGAATCTTTTCCTGTTAGTAAACTTTCTACTTAAAGATTGCGATCGGAGGAATTGGAGATTTTAGATTAGATTGGTGATCAGAGGCTTTCAGCGCGAGAGCGTACCTGTTGGCTGTACGGTGAGACAGCGCTGCCCAGAGTTGTCACGCCGACACAGGATCAGGGCGACAACAGGAGGACAAAATTTATAGATTCACCAACAGCCCAGACACCCACAGACGCCCTCAGATTGCGGCTGATGGTCGCGTTAAAACCTCGTCGAAGTCTCAACACAAAACTAGATTTTTAGCTCTGGTATTTGGGGTTGGGGTTATCTGGACTTAGCAATTAGCTGTCAAGCTGATGGCACAAGAAACTATCTTGGGCGGCTTCTCTTGGGTTAGGCTTTTGGCTGATAGCTAAAACGGGTGGCAAACGCCCTGGCTGATAGCACAAGACCTCATGGGCAGTTGGTGAATATCCTCCTGAAGGCGGTTTACCATAGGGTAGCTTCCTGCTGATAGCTAAAATAAACCTAAAATCTCAGAATCCACGTGCTAAATTTGTCTAAAAATGGGTGTTCTGTGCGGGTTGCTTTTTCGAGCGAAGGGCTACTAACGCCGACTGCTGTTGCCCTTGGCAAGTTTGATGGTGTTCATCTTGGTCATCAAAGGGTAATTCAACCAGTCTTGCACGCCTTGTCAGTAGCTAGTAGTCCGCAGTCAAAGGAAAATCAACTGACAAATCAAGAATATACCTACTCAACAGTTGTTACCTTTGACCCCCATCCACAGGAATTCTTTACGGGGCAACCCCGGACTTTGTTAACGCCACTAGATGAAAAAGTCCAACAATTGCGATCGCTTGGGGTAGAACAACTGGTATTACTACCCTTTGACAAAGAATTGTCTGCGTTGACCCCCGAAGAATTTGTCGAAAAAATTCTCGTGCAACAACTGCGATGCCAACGAATTAGCATCGGACAGGATTTTTGTTTTGGCGAAAAGCGCAGTGGTACTGCTCAAGATTTGCAATTACTCGCTGCCAAGCACAATATTCCCGTTACCATCGTTCCCTTGCAAACTTATACAGGTGACTCGCCCACCCAAAGTAATTGCGTCAGTACTACTCCAACTCAGGATGCCCGCATTAGCACTTCATTGATCCGCCAAACCCTTGAGCAGGGAGATATCGAAAACGCAAATCTATTACTAGGACGACCTTACACCCTCCTTGGTGATGTCGTTCAAGGTCAACAATTGGGCAGAACAATTGGCTTTCCCACCGCCAACCTCCAACTACCAAAAGAAAAGTTTTTGCCTCGCCAAGGAGTTTACGCTGTCCGCGTTTTCACTCTCAGTGAAACATCAGATACTACTCATAGTGAGAACTTGGGCGTCATGAATATCGGTAATCGTCCAACTGTAAACGGTACTTATTCGTCTGCGGAAGTACATTTATTCGATTGGTCTGGTGATTTGTATGGTAAAAAACTGGCTGTGCAGCTAGTTAAATTTTTGCGCCCCGAACAAAAATTTCCTTCTCTCGAAGCCCTGAAAACACAAATTCAACTTGACTGCGTTGTTGCTAGAGAAGTTTTGAGTGCTGGAGTGCAAAGTTAAAAGTTAGGAGTTAGGAGTTAGGAGTTAGGAGTTAGGAGTTCTGAGTGGGAACAATGTATTTAAGGAAATTGGGCATAGGGCATTGTGAAAACTCTTCCCTCATTCGCCCCATTCCCCACTCCCCAGTACCCAATCCCTACAACGCATGAGAGAAAAAATCGACGCTTTAACACAAAATCTGGCTCTTACCATCGTTGGCAAAGCTGAGGCAATACGCTTAGTGCTAGTTGCCTTGTTAGGTGGTGGTCATGCTCTTTTAGAAGATGTCCCTGGTGTTGGTAAAACCCTGCTTGCTAAATCCTTAGCTCGTTCACTTGATGGGAAGTTTCAAAGGCTACAATGTACCCCCGATTTACTACCAACTGACATTACTGGCACCAACATCTGGAACCCAAAAAGCGGCGAATTTACTTTTCTTCCTGGGCCAGTCTTTACCAATGTGCTATTAGCTGACGAAATTAACCGCGCTACACCCCGCACTCAGTCAGCTTTGCTCGAAGTTATGGAGGAACATCAGGTAACAGTTGATGGTGTCTCTCGTGCAGTTCCTCAGCCCTTCTTTGTAATTGCCACTCAAAACCCTATCGAGTATCAAGGTACTTTTCCCCTGCCGGAAGCGCAAATGGATCGGTTTATGTTGTCGCTGAGTTTGGGCTATCCTTCTGAGGCAGAAGAACTCCTGATGCTGCAAAATCTTCAAAATGGTATCAAAGTTGCTGATTTACAGCCTTGTATTACCTTGGAAGAAGTACAGAAATTGCGTTACCTCTGCTCTCAAGTAAAAGTGGCAACTTCCTTGCAACAATACATCCTCGAATTAGTACGGGCAACACGTCAAGATGAGGAAATCGCTCTTGGTGTCAGTCCGCGTGGCACATTAGCATTACAACGGGCTGCCCAAGCGCTAGCTTTTCTATTAGGGCGTGATTATGCAATTCCCGATGATGTGAAATTTCTCGTCCCTCACGTTCTTTGCCATCGTCTTATTCCGAGAGGAGGACGCAATTCAAGGACTGTTGTTGAGCGATTATTGCGATCAATTTCTATTCCTTAAGGGAATGTGACTTCGATGAGCTAAAAAACAGCTATCCGAGATGGCGATAACTCTATTTCTTGCTGGGGAAAATATTTTTTTACGCTTTTACTCCGGTTCTTTCTGCATCAGTTTGCACATTGCGTATCAATTCATCTAAACTATCAGGGAAAGTTGCTCGCACCATCATTTTAGAAAATACCTCATAATAGTCAGACTTGACTGAACTTAAGTTTCCTGATCCTGCTGGAATTTGGGCGTGTTAGGATATCCTACAAAATTAGGTAGAGAATAAATGAAAGCGATCGAAGTTATCGGCAGGATTGACTCTCAAGGAAACCTAGTTCTAGATGAGCCGATTCAGGGAAACACTTATCCTGATCAGGTTCGGGTAATTGTGTTGGTTCAAGAACAAGCAGAAGCAGAAGATCTTGACCCTGATGATTACACCCATTGAGGAGATTAAAGCTAGTTTGAGGAGAGCCTTACAGCAAGCAAAAACTGGTCAAACTAGACCAATTAGCGAGCTATGGGACAGGATTGATGCAGAGTGATCATACGGTTTTAATTCGATTTTCTGATGAGTTTGAGCAGGAACTTTACAGACTATCAAAAAGATTTCGCAACATTCGCTCTGATGTTCAACCGATTATCGAGCAATTACAGCAAGGAAATTTTGTCGGCGATGCCTACGGCGGGCTACGCCTACGCACGCGGAAATTGCTAAAGCGTATATTATTGTTTAAAAGGTGAGAGTTCGTAACAGTAGTATCTAAAAAGGTAAGAGTGCTGGATACCGATTGATTTATCAAGTTGAGTCAACTATAAGTATTTTGCTACTAACGATTTATTTCAAATCTGACCGAGAAGATATTGGTGCAAATGAAATCGGAGATATTGTGGCTGATTTTTCTAGTGAGTCAAGTTAAAACTACTAGAACATTTTTCCTTGCATAGTCAGTGATGCGCTGAATAGATATTTATATTACTGTTGTGGATATAAAAGATGTGTTGCTTGACAAAACTACTTACACAAAACTTGAAACATTGCTAATACTGCGTAAGTCTTATGATTAGCACAAGCGCCACTTTTAAATATTTGGGAATGTGAGGAATGTCAATTTTTGTTAAGCGCAAAATCCGCGATGCCTACGGCGGGCTACGCCAACGCCAAGCAGTACAGCAAAGCGCCGAACGTGAATTCAAACGCCAATTTTTCGGTTTACTTCTGGTGATTGTAACGTGGAGTTTAGCTATGGGCTGGCTTCTAGCCTTGGCAACTAACGCCCAAAGTGCGACTCCTCCCGCTGAAATTGGCACTGTTGACGTAGTACCTGCACAATACCAACTGGGGCAAGAACTGTATTTAGAAAATTGCTCCAGATGTCACATTGCCATACCACCAGCTATTTTACCTACCCAAACTTGGAAAAATCTCCTGCAAGACTCGCAGCACTACGGCGCACAACTCCAGCCTTTAGTCGATCCGCAACGCATCTTGGTGTGGAAATATCTTTCGACTTTCTCCCGTGTGCAGCTAGACGACGAAGAAACACCATATCGCCTCAACAACTCGCGTTATTTCAAAGCTTTGCACCCAGGAGTTGAGTTACCACGTCCCGTCCAGGTTGGCAGCTGTGTCAGCTGTCATCCCAGTGCTAATGATTACAATTTCCGCCGCCTGACAGCAGAGTGGAAGTGAGGAGTTGAAAAATTCATAACTCATAACTCTTAACTTCTAACTCTATCCCCCACACCCTCTCTGGCCCCATCTGGGGGCAAAATGATACTATGAAGAAAGAGTAAATATAAGATAAGAGTTAAAACCAATCAGTTTATTAAATGATTGGCTAGTTTTTATCCTGATTTTGAGGTAATTCTCATTTCACACCCATCCACAACCAAGACGTTTGGGTTGGGTTAAATGTTTATAATCAATGCCGACCCTTTAATTCCCATCCCCCTTGATTCAGTTCTATAATCTGCCATGCTAAAACTTTTGTTGGGCGACCCCAACGCTCGTAAGCTTAAAAAATATCAACCTTCTGTTACTGAAATTAACCTTTTAGAGGAAGAAATTCAGGTTCTTTCCGATGATGAGTTAAAAGGTAAAACCGTCGAATTTAAACAACGGCTCGCTAAAGGCGAAACCCTAGATGACATCTTGCCAGAAGCTTACGCCGTTGTCCGGGAAGCAGCACGGCGAGTATTAGGCTTGCGGCATTTTGATGTCCAACTCCTTGGCGGTATCATTTTGCACGTGGGGCAAATTGCCGAGATGAAAACTGGTGAAGGTAAAACACTAGTTGCCACCTTGCCAAGTTACTTAAATGCCCTTACTGGTAAAGGTGTACACGTCATTACCGTAAACGATTACCTAGCTCGTCGGGACGCTGAATGGATGGGACAGGTGCATCGGTTCTTGGGGCTGAGTGTGGGGCTAATTCAGTCAAGCATGACTCCTAGTGAACGCCAGAAAAACTACGACTGCGATATCACTTATGTTACCAACAGCGAGGTCGGCTTCGACTATCTGCGGGATAACATGGCGACATCAATGGCAGATGTGGTACAACGCCCGTTTAATTATTGCGTAATTGACGAGGTGGACTCGATTTTAGTTGATGAGGCGCGGACACCGCTAATTATTTCCGGGCAGGTAGAAAGACCTACAGAAAAATATCTGCAAGCCGCTGAAATAGCATTCACACTCAAAAAAGACGAGCATTACGATGTGGATGAAAAAGCTCGTAACGTGCTATTGACAGACGAAGGGTTTGCGGAATCAGAAAATCTTTTGGGAGTCACAGATTTATTTGACCCAGAAGATCCTTGGGCACACTTCATTTTCAATGCAATTAAAGCTAAGGAACTTTTCCTCAAGGATGTAAATTACATCGTCCGCAATGATGAAGTAGTAATTGTGGATGAATTTACTGGTCGGGTGCTAGCCGGACGGCGTTGGAGTGATGGATTACACCAAGCGATTGAAGCGAAAGAACACGTAGAGATTCAGCCAGAAACTCAAACTCTCGCGACAATTACTTACCAAAATATGTTCTTGCTGTATCCAAAACTCGGTGGAATGACAGGAACGGCAAAAACCGAAGAACCAGAATTTGAAAAAATTTATAAACTCGAAGTTGCGGTAATTCCCACCAACCGCGATCGCAGACGCGAAGATTTATCTGATATGGTCTTTAAGACAGAAGCAGGTAAGTGGGGGGCGATCGCCAGAGAATGTGCCGAAATGTACCAACTCGGCAGACCTGTATTAGTAGGAACCACTAGTGTAGAAAAATCTGAACTTCTGAGTAGGCTGCTGAAGGAATTGGCGATTCCTCACGAATTACTTAACGCCCGTCCTGAAAACGTCGAACGTGAGGCGGAAATTGTCGCCCAAGCTGGACGAAAAGGTGCTGTTACTATTGCTACCAACATGGCTGGTAGAGGTACAGACATCATTCTGGGTGGTAACTCCGAATATATGGCGCGTCTAAAGCTGCGGGAATACTTTATGCCCCGGATCGTCATGCCAGAAGATGAAGATGCCTTTGGCGTGCAAAGAGCAGCCGGATTGCCTACAGGACATGGCGGTGGTCAAGGCTTTGTCCCTGGTAAGAAAGTCAAAACTTGGCGGGCTTCGCCAGAAATTTTCCCGACTCAGTTGACAAAAGAAACCGAGAAACTACTCAAAGATGCAGTAGAAATTGCAGTGCGTGAGTATGGTGAACGCAGTTTACCCGAATTGGAAGCTGAAGACAAGGTAGCTGTAGCGGCAGAAAAAGCTCCCATTGATGACCCTGTAATTCAGAAATTGCGGGAAGCTTACAACCGCATCAAGCAGGAATACGAACAATTTACTACCCGCGAACATGATGAGGTAGTGGGTATCGGCGGTTTGCACGTAATTGGTACAGAACGCCACGAATCACGGCGGATTGACAACCAGTTGCGGGGACGTGCAGGAAGACAAGGCGACCCTGGAACCACAAGATTCTTCCTCAGTTTAGAGGATAACCTACTGCGGATTTTTGGTGGTGATCGCGTTGCTGGGTTAATGAATGCTTTCCAAGTGGAAGAAGATATGCCCATCGAATCTGGGATGCTTACCCGCAGTTTGGAAGGCGCACAGAAAAAAGTTGAAACCTACTACTACGACATTCGGAAGCAGGTGTTTGAGTATGACGAGGTGATGAATAATCAACGTCGTGCTATTTACGCCGAACGCCGCCGAGTTCTAGAAGGTCAAGATTTGAAAGAACAGGTGATTAAATACGCCGAAAAAACGATGGATGACATCGTTGACTACTACATCAACGTAGACTTACCCTCGGAAGAGTGGGAGTTAGAAAAGTTGGTTGAGAAAGTCAAAGAATTCGTCTATCTGCTAGCGGATTTACAAGCGAGTCAATTAGAAGATATCACCGTCAGCGAGATTAAAGCCTTCCTCCACGAACAGGTACGAATTGCTTACGACCTCAAAGAAGCGCAAATTGACCAAGTTCAACCCGGACTGATGCGCCAAGCTGAACGCTTCTTTATCTTGCAACGCATTGATACCCTGTGGCGGGAACACCTGCAACAAATGGATGCCTTGCGCGAATCGGTGGGATTACGTGGTTACGGGCAAAAAGATCCACTGATTGAGTATAAGAGCGAGGGTTACGAACTCTTCTTGGATATGATGGTTAACATTCGCCGAGATGTGGTTTACTCGTTGTTCATGTTCCAGCCGCAGCCGCAGCAGATGGTGCAACCTTCGTCTGAGATGGTGTAGTAGGAGATATATCACGCAGAGACGCAGAGGTGCAGAGAGTGCTTTTGCGTCTTTGTGTTTTAAGGCATCTCTCAAAAATATTTTGTTTTCAGGAGTTTGCTGAAATGGGTAAGTTGATACTACCAAATCTTCAGGGTAAGCTAATGGGGCAAGTAATAGTTACCCTCACTGTCACTAATCGAATTGATCGAGTTTTGGCTCAAAGAGGCTTTATTTCTTCGGAGTAAGTTTGCTTTTATACTCTGGATGATGTTTTAGTTGATACGGGCGCAACTTTGCTGTGTTTACCTGCTAACATTATTAGTCAACTAGGTTTAGTCCAAGGTGGAGAAGCCCAGGTAGAAACTGCTGCTGGAGTTAAGCAGGGGCGAATTTTCCGAGATGTTGAACTTAGTATTGCAGAGCGTCAAGGAACCTTTGATTGTCTGGAACTCACAGAAGTACCTTATGCCCTTTTAGGTGTAACACCAATGGAAGTTTTAGGGTTAGAACCAGACCTGAAAAATCGGAAGTTGCGGGTTTTACCGATGAATTCTGAGCAAACTTATCTGAGTGTATTGTAAGTGATCGCTCTAGATTAAATATTAAAAGGGTTGCACGATACGATCGCTTATACTTGGCGTAGTCTGTGGTGCGATCGCTCATTTACTGCGATCGTTGAATAATTTAAAAACTTGTCTATAGAGCAATCTCATCTCACAGAAGGTTTATATAGGGTCGTGCTATGCTACTGGAGTGTCTAATGAAGAGAGTCATGACTGCTCCAGTTGAAGAATTATTAAACACCTTTGATCGTCTGCCAGAGTCAGAGAGACTGGAAATAGCTCTGGAGATTTTAAAAAGGGTAAGACATTTGGACTTTCCATATTTGTCTAATGAAGATTTGGTTTGGAATGCAGAAGAACTTTTTTTGGAGTTAGATCGGCAAGAAGCTTCTGATGAGTAGCCCTAATCGTGGAGAAGTTTGGCTTGTCGATCTTGGCTACACAGCAAAAGTCAGACCATGCTTAATTATCAGTATTCCTGCACTAGAGCAAGATCGAGCGCTAGCAACCCTAATTCCTCATACGACTAGCTCACGCGGTTCAAGATTTGAGGTGGCGCTAAAGGTAAACTTTCTCCGAGCAGGAGTGTTTGACGTACAAAATATTATTACAATTCCACATGCAAAGCTACTCCGAAAGTTGGGAGACTTAACACTAGAACAACTCGTTGAAGTTGAAAAAGTATTACTCTTTTGGCTGGGATTAGAAGAGAGAGATTTTGAGAGTGATGAGTAGCAACTTAATATAGATAAAAATCCTGGATTCAAAGGTTTATAAAATACTATCGCTTCATATTAATTAATGAAAAAGCTTTTATTTATCTGTAGCCAGAATAAATTGCGAAGTCCTACCGCCGAGGCTGTATTTTCTGAATATGAAGGATTTGAAACAGACTCGGCAGGTTTAGATCGCCATACCGAAGTACCATTATCAACAGAGGCTATTCAATGGGCTGACATTATCTTTGTGATGGAAAAATCCCATAAAAATAAACTATCCAAAAATTTTCAGCCTTTCCTGAAAGATAAAAAAATTATATGTTTAGATATACCAGATGAATATGAATATATGGAACCAGCTTTAATTGAGTTATTAAAACAGAAAGTTTTACCTCTATTAAAAATAAAAAATGAATATTCAAGAAGCTTTTAATTCTGCCGCAGGAGATTACGATAACTTACGTCGTGTTTTAATTCCCTGTTTTAATGACTTTTACAAAACTGCCGTTGAAATCATCCCAGACGATTACACTGCACCTCTGAAGGTTCTAGATTTGGGTGCTGGTACTGGACTTTACTCAGGTATGGTTCAGTCCGTTTTCCCGAATGCAGAGTTCACCTTGCTAGACTTAGCCCCTGAGATGTTAGAAAAAGCTAAGTTGAGATTTAGCAAAATGAGTAAATCTCCTAAAATCTTAATTGGTGACTACATTGAGACTGATTTAGGTGATTCATATAATCTGATAATCTCTGCCTTATCGATTCATCATCTGTCAGATATTGACAAAGAACTTCTTTATCAACGGATTTATGATGTTCTCAATCCTGGAGGGATATTTATTAACGCCGATCAAGTTCTCGGTAAAACGCCTGATTTAGAACAACTTTACCGTCAACACTGGCTAGATTCTGTCCGCGCGAAGAATATCTCAGAAGAGGATCTCAAAGCTGCACAAAAACGTATGGAATACGATCGCATGGCAACCCTTGATATTCAACTTAGCTGCTTAGAAGCGGCTGGATTTCAAAATGTGGATTGCTGGTACAAAAATTTTAGCTTTGCTGTTTTTGGTGGTTATCGACCAAATATTTAACTAATTCACGACTTACGCACAGGTAACGGAAAATCGAACCGCAGAGGATGCAGAGGGCACGGAGAAATAAGAGTTTCAGAGAGTTCTTGCGTAAGTCCTATAATTACTTTGCCAATTTTGGAATTAACTTCAGTGTTGCAGTCGTATTTTCTGTAACATTCTTTGATTCCCATAACATTTGGTGGTATTCAATCTTGCGCCAAGGTTCAACCATATCGTTGTAGTGGCTATGGAAAGCATGGCCTGATTGTCCAGGGGTGTGAATTGCTACTGAGTTATCCAAATTTCCCAAATCTACAATCATCCGCAGTGAAGGAATATCTGTCACCTCAAAGGATTTATTTGCTCTCCATCGGTTAGCATTTACTGTTTCGCCGTTGCCAGATGTAGCAAAAGCACCACGATTAAATAAAGCTTCAATCGGTGCAACCCCAGATTTACCCAAGGTGGCATTCCGAAAAGTAATGGTATGCAGCTTGCCCCAATTCCAGTTGTTCGGGTCTTTGCTTTGAATTCGTTCTAGTTCATCCACAGCTTCTATAAAGGACTGCCGCAGGATTTGGTCACGATTCTCGACTTTCGGGGTGTTGCGGTTGTCCCACCAAGAACTATTGGGCTGTTTGACCAGATTTGCTACCACAGCATACCAGCGATCGCCTCCATCAGGAAAGTACTTTTCAGGTAACTGATCGTGAAACGTATCTGCTAGCAAGTGTTTCCAGAATACTTCAAACAGAGCAGCGGCAGGCGATGTCATTTCCAACTGCAAATTCCAATCTTGCAGCAGTTTTTGGGCTGCTTGTAAGCGGGGTGTATCAACAGTGATAGATTTTAGTAGTGGCACTAATGTTTGTGCATTTAAATTGCGATTATCACCCTGTATCTGCTGTACATCCTTTAAAGAAATCGCTTGCGTTTGTTGTGAAATCATTTCAACAATGCGTTTTGCTCGATAGCCATAAACCCAGTCTGCGGTAATCAGGTAAGGATATTCACGGTTAACTAAATTATTAGCAGTAGCAATATAACCTTGAGGTGGATTAAAACTTTTGGGCAATTTCTCAAAGTCAATATAGCCTTGCCACTCATAAGCATCCGTCCAACCAGGAACGGGATAACGCCCATCTCCCTGAGCGCGGATGGGGAATTTACCAGGCATTTGGTAGCCAATATTGCCATCAATGTCAGCGTAAACCAAGTTTTGAGCCGGGACATCATAGTTACTAGCAGCAGTGCGGAATTCTTGCCAGTTTTGGGCGCGATTGATTTGGGGAATGGCATACCCTAATTTAGAAGGTGCTAGGGCTGTCCAGCGTAGGGCTACGGCGTAATTTTGCGGTAATTCTAGTGACTTACTTGGCTTGAAATCCTTTAGATTGGGCGAAACATCAGAGAGAATCGGCCCATGTCGGGTATAGCGTACCGTTTGGACAATCGTCTGACTTCCTGCTACTTGAATCGTCTCTGGCACGAGTTGCATATCAACCCATTTGCCATTTACCTCATACTGATTGGGGTTATTTGGGTTGATTTTCTCGATGTATAAATCCATCACATCAGATTGTACATTGGTGACACCCCAGGCAATGCGATCGCTATGACCGATAATTACTCCAATCATTCCCGCAAAGGAAAAGCCAGAAACGTTGTAGGGACATTCTGCACTCTTCGGTGTGCAGTGCAAACCAACCTCGTACCAAATAGAGGGAATTTGCACACCTAAGTGGGGGTCATTCGCCAAGATAGGTTTACCTGTCGTGGTTCGCTGACCAGATATCACCCAGTTATTTGAGCCAATACCTGTTCCCGTAGGCCCAATGAGTTTTTCTAAAGCTATCATCGGCTTAGTAATTGACTCTAAAGCAGGTAATACATCTGGAGAATTGAGAAGTACTTCAACATTCTTGTTCCTCTCTTCCCCTGCTGTTTCTCCTTGCTGCAACTCAGGTAAAATAACTGGCAAGTCTTGAGGGTATGGTGGAAAAAGTTCTTCTACTTCAGCAGGAGTAAGAGTTTTGAGCAAAATAGCACGTTCAATTTCGCTCTCGAAATTTCTGCCTAAATCGTAAGCCATTACCTTCCCCCAAGTCAGAGAATGCAGTATTTGCCAAGGTTCTGGCTTATACCCAGGATTGAGAAACTTTACCACAGCGTATTCTAGACTCAGGGCGCTACCTTGATGCTCTGTCAAATAGGCATTGACACCATCGGCGTAAGCTTCCAGGTATGCCTTCATCTCTGCATTAATTTCCTGAATTTCTTGCTGCGCCACCCTCGCCCAACCCATTGTCCGCAGATATTTATCAGTGTCAACTTGAGAAGAACCAAACATTTCTGAGAGTCGCCCAGAACCAATGTGTCGCCAAAAGTCCATTTGCCAAAAGCGTTCTTGGGCATGGATATAACCTTGCGCCATAAATAAATCGTGGGAGTTGGCAGCATAAATATGGGGAACTCCCCATTTATCACGCTGGACAGTTACTTCGGCTTTCAGTTCAGGTAGTTGAATTGTGCCACTCTCTTGCGGAAAGGATTGGCGCACGGTGTAGGTAGCAAATCCCACTAACAATAGCCCTAGCACTAACAGGAAAATCAGAGTAATTTTGAGTCTTTTACGTAACCAACCTTTCCTGGAGTTTTTCATTTGAGCTTCTTGTGGCATTGTTTAGTGAAATCAGGCAATACTACAAGGTATTAAATCAGAATCTTTAGAAAAGTGTGATCTGTTCATTTAAAATACGCCTGAGTACACAGTTAAAATTTTGTTGTACTAGCTGCCAGTAGAACAATAGTATCGCTCTCCTATTTTCCAAAGCTGAAGCGCAACCATCAGAAAGATAATGCCTGCGATTGGTGAGACATAACAAAACCATAAAGGCACTAAAAAAGCATCTTCTTTTTCAAGTACTGCAAGCAAAGGAAAATAACTAACGCAAGCAAGCGGTATCAAGAAAGTAAAGAATCGCTGAAACCACTTGCTATAAATTGCCAGAGGGTACTGAGCCGTTTCGACTCCTCCATAAGTGAGGATATTCATAATTTCGAGAGATTCAATAGTCCAGAAGGTGATGGTTGCTTGCATAATGACAATGCCAACAAAAAGCGCAACCCCACCAAGAAATGAAGTACCCAAAAGCCATAAAGTTTTAAAAGTTAAAGGGATATGGAGTGATGAAAGTGACCACCACATAACAACCATTCCCTGAAAAAATCTTCCGATTCGTTTCAAAGTAAATTCTTTACCTAAAAGCTGAAGTGCTGTGGTACGTGGACGAACAAGTAAACGGTCGAAGTCTCCACTTTTAATTATTGTTGAAAATGAGTCAAAGCCTCTTCCAAGGGCATCAGCACAGGCGAAAGAAATATTAATTATTCCATAAAATAGAGCAACTTCATTCAAAGTCCACGTACCAATACTATTAAAACGACTAAAAAGTGCCCAAACTCCAAAAAATTCAACAGCAGTTACTAAAAGCTGCCCTATTACTTGCAGCCAGAAGGAAACTTTGTACTGCATTTGCGACTTGAAAGATACAGAAATATATCGAAGGTAAAGCAAAAACTCATTCATAATCGCTTTGTAATTTTTATCTAAAATAAATTACCTAATACCAATTCTGTATGAAGATGCACAAAATATTAAACGAACCGCCAAGTAAGCCATCGCGTAGCGTCTCGTTAGAGAAGAGCGCCAAGAATAGAGACTTACTCATTTAGTGCAGCTTCACATTAAATTGGTATAATCTATCTTCCTTCTTAAAAAATTACGAATTACGAATTAGGTTGTCGAGCGTACCCCTTCGGGGAAGCAAGCTACGCGTAGCGTCTCGTAGAGAAGCCGAGGTACAAATTATTTACTTATCCTCCTTGAATTACAAGCTTTTTGATGCCATGTTTCACAAGGATACGCCCAATAATAATAATGACAACTATCCAGAAAGCTTGATGCAGCAAAACATTAAATAGGGCGTTTGGTTGAAGATTACCAGTACAAAGACGAAAAGGTTTGTCGATTAGTCCTGAAAAAGGAAGTGCATTCAAAAAAGGCTTGCTCCACTCAGGAAAAAGTGGCAAAGGAACAATCATGCCAGAGAAGATACTAACAAGAGTAGGTAGAATACTATTAATCCCCTCGCCCGAAATTGTCCACATCATTGATACAGTAAGAAGCATAGTCAATGCAGACGAAAGTAAAATTGCGCCAATAAAAGAGAGAAAAAAGGCAACAAAAGAAGCAAAGGAGGGTGGAAAAGAAAGCGACCATTCATCAAGCCCTAAAAGGGGAAAAATAAAAATTGTGACACCAAGAAGCGGAAAGCTACGAAGTATCAGGGGCGTTGTACGAAGTGCCAATGCGCGAGTAAACCAAAAATTATAAAGGTCTGTGGGTCGGAGAAGATCATATCCGACAGCACCAGTTCGGATAAGTTCTTGAATATCTCTATCACCTCCCCAAGGGACAATCGCCATCAGAAACGCCTGTCCCAGCCACACATATCCTACAGCTTGTTGAAAAGTGATAGGTTGAGCAGAGGTTGTATGAGTAAAGAATGCCTGTAAAACCATTACTTTCACTAACCCCCAGAAAAGCTGAGTTCCAACGCCAGCCAAAGCAGCAGCACGGTATTGCAACAGCAGTGTAAATCTAGCAACAAACAGTGACCAATATGCTTTCATGGGATAATTCCGGCTGAAATTGCATAAAGTTCAGCAACTATCTCTTCAATGGGTGGATTTTCCACAAAAAGATCCTCTACTTCGTGTTGCGAGGTAACTTGGCTAATCAAAGACGCAGCAGAAAGCTTTGTGGGATCGAAGGCTAGAGTTACGGTGCGACCTTCTTTAGAGATAATACTGACTCCTTCTTCTTCAAAGAAGAAATCATCGTTTGCTAGGTCGATTTTTAAGTACCGACGCGAGGAAACTTGAGAACGCAGTGCTGCTAAAGTTCCATCACAAAGAATTTCACCTCCACCAATAATTATTATGCGATCGCACAATGCCTCGATATCATCCATATCATGGGTAGTTAGGATGGTGGTTACTTGATGAGTTTTATTTAGCGCTTTGATAAATTTTCTGACTGCAAGCTTGGAAACTGCATCAAGCCCGATGGTGGGTTCATCAAGAAAAAGAATTTCCGGTCTGTGAAGCATTGCGGCTGCAAAGTCACATCGCATCCTTTGACCAAGGCTTAACTGTCTCACCGATGTCGAGAGAAAGCTTCCAAGACCAAGCAAATCAATCATTTCTTCGCGTGTCTGGCGATATTCCGATTGGGGAACGCGATAAATATCCCGCAGCAAATCGAAAGACTCTATCACTGGTAAATCCCACCAGAGTTGTGTTCTTTGACCAAACACTACACCGATACGATTAACGTGCTTAATTCGATCTTTCCAAGGAGTTCGTCCACTAATTAGGCATTTTCCACTGGAAGGTACGAGAATACCGCTTAAAATTTTGATCGTGGTCGATTTACCGGCTCCATTGGGGCCAATGTATCCTACAAGTTCTCCTCTCTCCAGGGAAAACGAAACTCCTTTGAGGGCATAAACTTCTTTTGTTTTTCGCTGCACAAGTCCTCGTATTGAACCGAAAAGCCCAGAGGAACGTTCAGACACAAAGAAAGTCTTCCTGAGATTTTCGACAAGAATGTGAGACATATTTTGTTAGTCTGTTATTGCGAAGAAAAGCGGGAGGCAGGGGGCAAAAATGAGCTGGGCTGGATTAAGAATTGTCTTGATAGAGGTAGCTGAAGTGAGCAATGTCGGCGCGATCGCTAGGGGAATGATAAATTTCGAGATATATCATTTAATAATAAGTAAATTGCCAATGCAATACCCATGCCAAGAATCACCCTAGAAGTATCAATCTACATTCCAATACAAAGAAATACTCCCTCGGCAAATGCATTGTAGGATTAGCATAAGAAGAGGGAGAAATGAAGTATTATTGCTAATGATTAAAATCTGTTGGGGAACTTCTATTAAGTACCTGTAGGTAAATATATAGCATGAATCTTACTCCCCTTCCCTTGAAGGGAAGGGGCTGGGGGTTAGGTCTGTATTCCATGCAATTGGGAACCGCTATATTTGATATCTTTCTTCAGCTATCGTGACATCTGGACAAACAGTCAGGATTCAAATACCAACTTATAACCAGTTAGCAGGTTCCAGTTCTAATCGGGGTGTAATTGTCAATTCACATTTTTGACCTGACATCAGACGCGCTTTAATCTGATTTTGTCCAGTCATGGTCGCGCAGATAGGATTCAAAGTCGCTTGGGGAAGGAAAGTCACGTTTCAACTGCGCTAAATCCGCTCCGTAGCCGACGTTCTCGAACCAGCGATACATCGTGGTTACTTCCTCTCCGACTTGCTGCTCAAACGCTTCAAACGGAATTTGTTGGTAGTTGACAGTTTTACCCAGAACGCGGCTGAATGCAGCAGCAATTTCTGTCATCGTCATATCTACACTTGCGACTTCTTTTTGGCAATTCAAGAATTCTGCGGGACGCTCGAACACAGAAGCGACCATTTTCCCGTAATCTTCTTCGGAAAGTTGCTGCAATTTCGTTTCAGGACTGAGCGGTTGGAGAAGCGTTCCTTTCTCAATCATCGGACGCATCGTGTTGTAATTATAGAAAAAGAAAACTGGACGCATCATCGTGTAGGGCAAACCAAGCGATCGAATGTATTCTTCGACTTGAAACTTGCTCTCGAAATGTGGAATGCCCGTGTTGCGTTCTGCGCTTCCCACTGAACTGTAGACGAAATGCTGAATGCCTGCCGATGAAGCTGCATCTGCGATCGCTTTGCCATCTTGGATCTCGGCTTCTAATCCACCTTCAGTAAGAAAGGTCTGCAACGAAAAAACGCCATAAGCACCTTGCAAAGCGCGATCAACAGAAGCGCGATCGCTGAAGTCTCCTGTTACGAGTTCTGCCCCCGCTTGTTGGAGTGCTTGGGCGGCGGGCTTGTTTGGATCGCGCACAAAGGCACGCACCTTGAAGTTACTGCGCTTTAAAAGATGACGCGCCACTGCGCCGCCCTGATTGCCCGTGGCTCCGGTGACTAAGATAATTTGTTCTGCGGTTGTTTGCTGTGTCATGTCTGTTTTTTTAATGCTGTTTGTGTATTTGAAATTTATCTTGTCTAAACAGTAGCTTGTGCAGCAAAAGAGAAAAAGTAGTTAAAATTCAAAACAGTTGTGTAAAAAATTCAAAGATGCGTTTCGGTTAATGGACAAGCTGAAAAGCCTGATGATCTTTATCCGCTCCGCTCAATCTGGCAGCTTTTCGGAAGCAGCACGACACTTAGGTATGGCTCCTTCAGCCGTGAGTCGAGCCGTATTGCGCTTGGAAGATGACTTGGGGGTGCGCTTGCTCCAGCGAACAACTCGCAGCTTGACGCTGACCGAAGATGGCAACCGATTTTATCAACGCTGTCAGCAAATTCTCAACGATTTGGAAGAAGCCGAACTCGAAGTCAAACAATCGCAATCAATGCCGCTCGGAACATTGCGGCTCGATCTGAGCTTTGTGTTTGGCAAAATACATATCGCTCCGGCTCTGCTGCAATTTATCACACAATATCCAAAGTTAAATCTGAATGTTTCTTTTAACGATCGCACGATCGATCTGATTGAGGAAGGTATTGACGCGACAGTGCGGATTGGAATGAGCAGTGATAGCCGTTTAATCATGCACCATCTGGCAACTGCACGCTACATCACTTGTGCCTCGCCGCAGTATCTCGCCCAGTATGGCACGCCCACAACACCCACAGAACTTTTGCAGCATCGCTGTGTCAACTTTATCTATCCACAGACTGGGCGAGAGCCTAAATGGAAGTTTGAACAAGATGGAAAAGCGATTGACCTTTCTGTTGACAGTTATCTGCGATTCGATAATTCAGAAGTCATTTTAGAGGCGGTCATTCAAGGAGCCGGTGTAGTTCAATTTCCCAAATTTATCGCAGCCAAAGCGATCGCGCGTGGAGACCTCCAACCAATTCTTCAATCCTACGCGACCCAAGTTGGATTACCGATCTCCGTGTTGTACCCGCAAAAACGCTATCTCTGTGCTAAAGTTCGCGTCTTTGTTGAGTTTATGACAGAATTGACAGGTGCATTAAAGCGAGTTGATGTTGTAGATTGAAAGCTCGAACCAGTGGAAGAATGACTAGCCCAACGGCAAAGATTGCGCTGAACTCTTCAGACCTGACGCAGGCATTCACTTACACAGCTAAAATGATTTCAAGGAAACTCTTCAGCAGAACGACGCTGAAAATTAGTCTGTAAGTACTGGTGCGATCGCAGGAGGCAAAAAATGGGCTTGGCTGGATTAAGAATTGTGTTGGTAGAACCAGCTGGGCCGATCAATATCGGCGCGATCGCCAGGGTAATGAAAAATTTCGGATTATATAATTTAGTATTAGTGAACCCCCAATGCGATCCGCTTTCGACGGAAGCTTTGATGATGGCTGTTCACGCTCAAGAAATTATAGAATCTGCGGTAATAGTGGCAACCTTACCAGAAGCATTGCACGGATGTGTACGGGCGATCGCTACTACTGGTCGCGTTCGCAGTTTAGAAACACCCTTAGAAAATCCCCGCACTGCACTACCCTGGTTACTGGAGGAACCAGAAAAAGCCGCAGCCCTGATTTTTGGCAGGGAAGACCGGGGATTAAGCAATGAAGAATTAAATTATGCACAGCGGTTTGTTGGCATTCCCACGAGTCAAGATTATGTCGCCCTGAATTTGGCTACTGCTGTGGCAATTTGTTGTTATGAATTGTCACAATGTGCGCAACAACTTGACACTCAAACCTTACCTCAAACTGAACTCGCACCTTTGGATGTTGTGGAAGGATACTACCAGCAATTAGAATCAGTATTACTGAAAATTGGTTATGTATATCCTCATACGGCAGCTAGTCGTATGGGAAAATTTCGCCAATTGTATAATCGCGCTCACTTGAAAACTGGGGAGGTGGCTATGCTGCGAGGAATTTTGCAGCAGGTAGAATGGGCCCTGAAAAACCAGAGGAATAGTGAAAACTTGTAATTATTCGTTTAATATATACGCAATCATCCCCCCAAAATAATTAATATCGCTTAAACTAAACACAAAAATGCTACTTAGTGGCAAAGTGGAATTTGAGTATTAATATTGCTTAAAGATTAAGTTTGGGGTCAAGAGTCTGCAAGAAAACAGTCAAGTGGGTCACAAGGAGTAACGGTGTCAGAATCAAGTGGCGAACTAACAGCTTTCTCGCGGCGTCAACCCTTAAATCGGCGCCAGCAGCCACAAAAAGTTCAAAAAGTGGTAAAGAAGAGAGTTAAAGCTAATAGTCAGCAGCAAAATCCAAATGGACAAGAAGGGGCACTAACACGCCAAAAAAATCAAATCAGTTCTCCCGCAATCTCTGGCGCTACACGTAGGGTAAAATCGGGGTTAGTTGTGCCAACGGCAGTAAAATCAATACCTAGTGTCAAGGGAAAAATTCCTCCCTTTCGACCAGGTGCTGTGATGGTTAAAACAGTGCGGATGGAAAAGCCAAAAACAGGCAGACGCTCATCGCGAAAAACCCAGTTAAAGCCAATGGCCAAAACCGTATTGTATGTTTTGCGGTTATTAATTGTGGGTGTTGGGATGGGTGCAATTGTGGGCACTGTATTGTCAGTATTAGACCCAGCCAATCGCATCAGCACAAATTCGGCGTTGCAATCTAATAATAATGTTAATAATGTGGCGCGATCGCAGCCACAACCTACCCAAACTCCCCCAGCCGCAGCTTCGAGTCTATACCTATCTCAGGAAATTACCTCTTTGAAAAATGCCGTGCAAAATTTGGCGGCTACCAACCCAAATCTCACACCTGGAATTTTCTTAGTAGATTTAGATACTGGTAATTATGTAGATATCAATGGCTCTACCAGTTTTCCGGCGGCTAGCACGATTAAAGTGCCGATTCTGATTGCCTTTTTCCAGGATGTAGACGCGGGGAAGATTCGCCTAGATGATATGCTGACCATGCAACAGGATATGGTAGCTGGCGGTTCGGGAGATTTGCAATACAAACCACCGGGAACTCAGTACGCCGCTTTGGAAGTTGTCACTAAAATGATTACAATCAGCGACAACACGGCGACAAATATGCTGATTGCCCGACTGGGAGGAATTGACGCTTTAAACCAGCGTTTCCGTAGTTGGGGATTGACAGCCACAACAATTCGGAATCAACTCCCAGATTTGCAAGGGACAAACACCACTAGTCCCAAAGAACTAGGGAATTTGATGGCGATTGTGAGTCAAGGAAATTTAGTCAGTATGCCATCACGCGATTTCATGCTCGATATCTTGCGTCGCACCCAAAGAGACACTCTGCTACCATCAGGTTTAGGAACAGGTGCAAAAGCCTACCACAAAACAGGTGATATTGGCACAATGCTGGCAGATACAGGTTTAATTGTTGTTCCAACTGGCAAGCGCTACATAGCCTCTGTAATGGTACAACGTCCAGCAAACGATCCTCGCGCCGAAAAATTGATTAGCTCAATTTCTCGTGCTGCCTACCAAGAGTTTAGCCAAAATCCTGTCACACCCAGCGCCACTACAAATCCTGTACCCACAAATGGTTATCAGCCCCAGGTTGCGAATCCTGCTTTACCTAACGGTACAACAGGCACTGCGCCCATGAGCGTTTATCAGCCTCCTGTTGTTACTCCTCTACCTAACGGTATGGGAAGTACTGTACCGGCTAACGGTTATCAATCTCCAGTTATGAATCCGCAGTATTACCCTCCCAGATAAGTAGGTCGGTGTTTCGTTGGGATTAGGCAGGCAGCAGGGGAAACTAGCGGTATGCAAGCGCTGCACTGAATTAAAACCATAAATTATACTCCGTAGAGGCTGGCGATCGCAATTGAAGTTACAATTTCTGTTTGCAAATCAAATAGGATTGCTATACCAACTCAAAGCGGAAATAATTGTTGATTGCGAAGCCTTTGGTAAAGGAGAGTTTAAAACTCAAGGCGACGGATTTACATTGCTGACAATAGTAGTTTTAATGCTGCGGAAAGCCTTCTCAGCAAAATGCTTTAACAGCCGACTGGCGCGAACAAAACCCAGACGTTGAACCTGCTTCAGTTTTGCTGGAGAGAGTTGAGCATTACAACAACTTGAATTATCGAAAGCTAATTCAGATATCTCTGAATTACCTGCTCTGTCTAACAACTGGACGTGGATTGATCTTGGAACACTTGGTGAAGTAAGCGGTGGACTAACAAAAAACTCTAAAAGAGAAGATTTACATTAGAATTTTCATATCTTCGAGTAGCTAATGTTTACGCTGATTACTGAGAACTGAACGAATGGGTAATTTATTTGTTGGAAGTCCCTAAACTAAAGTTGTTGTCTTTTAACTCTTAACTTTTTTGATACCGCATACCTGGTAGTTGCGAAACAAAACCCATAAGTTCCAACTGTAATAAAGCGCCGGAAACTGAGCCAGCAGCCATGCCGGTTTGTTGGACAATAAAATCAAAGGGTAAAGCTTCACTTGCGATCGCATCCATTACCCTTTGCAATTCTGGTGATAAAGTTGGTAAACTTAACTGCTCTGCTGCTGTAGAAGCCTCAATTGCATCAATTTGTGGTATTGCTCCTAGCATGGTTAACAGTTCGTCTAGTTCCTTAAGAATGAAAGAAGCTCCCTGACTCAGCAACTTTAAGCATCCTTGGGATGGATAATCGTCCACTCTTCCAGGTAATGCATAGACATCTCTACCAAATTCATTTGCGTAGGTAGCAGTAATTAACGCACCAGATTTTAACGGCGCTTCCATTACTAGGATGGCGCGGCTTAAACCTGCAATAATTCGGTTGCGGCGGGGAAAGTGAGTGCGATCAGGTGGGGTTTTTGTAGGGTACTCACTGACGACTAAACCAGCCGTCAAAATTTGCTTGTACAAATCCCGATTTTTATGTGGATAGATCACATCTACACCAGTTCCCAAAACTGCGATCGTGCGTCCACCTGCTTTCATGGCAGCGATGTGGCTTTCGGTGTCAATTCCCTCTGCCATACCAGAAACAACTGTAAAGCCATTTTTAGCCAAAGCTGTACTAATTTGGCGAGTCCAACGGATACCGTATTCTGAGGGTTGGCGTGTGCCGACAATCCCAACCATTGGTTTTTGTCCGAGATTTTCTTGGAGTTCAACTTCACCGCGATAGTACAAAATCGGCGGTGGACTCGGAGTTTCCAGCAGTAAGCGGGGATAATCTGCATCTGCTGGTGTCCAGAAATGGGAATTTTCCTGCTGGTGCTTGGTGAATAGTTGTTCTGGGTGCAAACGCGATCGCTGTTGTACTACTTTTTCTAGTGTCTGAAAACCAAAACCCTCTACTTCTCCTAACTGTACCTTGGTGGCGTTCCAAGCTGTTGCCAGCGTGCCAAAATGCTGTTGCAGCCGTCGCAGTAATACCGGCCCAATTCCTGAAATTTGTGCCCAAGCTAACCAATATGCGCCTTCTTCTACCACCGTTCTATCCTCACGCCCACTGGATTGAGTATTCCCAAATTGGGATTGTTTGTTGATGGGGATGAGGTGGATGAGGAAGCAGGGGAAGAATAATTAATGACTAATGACTAATGACTAATGACTAACCCCTTGACTTTTGACTCTTGACTCTTGACTATTAACTATTGACTATTGACTATCTATCTTCTGATCTTCTGTGATGAAATATTTTTATCGTTTTTTAATAAGCCTATCTGGGTGCTTAATATTTTTACTGGTGCATAGTGGCCTTGGTTTGTTGCCTAGTTTGGCAGCCGAAAAAGTGACTATTAGATACGGATTGTTTGAGCAATCGATCCCAGTGGCAGATATACGCAACTATGGCGAGACACAAAAGGCTTCTAGCGATTTGCAATCTTTCTTAGATTACCTCAGCGCTAAGGAAAAACAGAAGTTCCAAGAAGCCCTTCAAGTGAAAATGTCGCTTGATATTGTGGCTTTAGATAAGCTGATAAACACAGGAATGGGCAAGCAAATTTTATCTTTTGCTTCTGGTGCGATCGCTCGTCGCGATCAAGCCAGTATACAAGCACTACGATCTGCCCTCATCATCGGAGCAAAATCACCAGAAGGTCTAGGAATAACCAGCTTTCTACAAGCCTATCCCAGTAATCAACTAGTTATTGATGTGTCAAAGATTAAGAAGCTAGTCGGTATGGCAAATCCCTCTGCTAGTTCTGCTGATGCGCCGCCGAAAGATGACGTAAGTTCTTCACCTTTAGGGAAAGTTGCACTACAATATCAAACACTCGCCGCCCAGGATAAACAGTTCTCCGGTTGCTTATTTGGCGATTCTATTTCGGCTGGACTTGGCAATACCCTTGGGAGTGGTACTTTTAATTTTGGGTTAAATGGTCTGAGTACAATCTCATTACTAGAACAATTAAAAAGTTTAATTCCTACCAAGGTGAAATGCGAAAAAGCGATTATTGCCATAGGTGGAAATGATGCTTTGTATAAAATTAGTGATGAGTTATTTACCAAAAATCTCCAAGAGGCGATCGCACTTCTGCGCACAATGGGAACTAAAGAGCTTTTTCTGATTCCGGCTTTTTATTCGACAGTGGCAGCAAGCTCAGATATAACTGTAGCAGCTCCAAATTCTAAAGTGGAACAAATTAATGTTCTGATTAATCAAGTTGCTGAAACAGAAAAAGTACCAGTTGCCGCAGCCGGACTAGCACCATTATATGAAAATAATGTTCTTAAAGAAAATTTAACCAGTGATGGCGACCATCTGAATGCAGAGGGTCTGAAAATTTATCGGCAAGCATTATTACAAATCCTGGGTAAGTAATACTATTTTGAATTTTGGATTTTGGATTGACTGAAAAATCCAAAATCTAAAATTAAATGGCTGCCAAAGTAAATATTTCTGCTGTATTACTGTTAAGCTTTCCAATTCAAAAAACGTGCATAAAGATAAGCTATACCTTCATCAAGAACCGTCCGCACACCTTCGCTAGAACCCCACCATTTGTTTGGATTATAATCTTGTGTTGTAGCAGCAATCACACCAACATTAATTTCAGGGGTAAGTATTTTTTTAAAAAGAAACCAACTCCTACGGGCATGAACGTCCAAGGAAAAAAGATTAATCGATTCTATTTTTAAATTTGAATTGGCTAGCCAACGCTCAAATTCAGCAGCAGATGCATAACTACGATCTTTAACCACAAAAGGTGTCGGAACAGCTACTACTTTTTCTGCTTCTAAACCGAGTTTTATGAAGGTGTCAGCTGACACGTCTGCAAAGTTCTTATATCCGGTAAGATAACTTCCTTTTCCTAATGTGCCTCCGGTAGTAATTATTTGATGATAAGAACCGTTTTTAAATTCAGTCAAAGCTTTTTCTATAGCGTAATCTGGTAGCCATCCTTCAACAACTAATACTTCTGCTGATTGGATCGGGGAAGTTACGGCGAGAAATGAGTGTACATGAGTAAAAAGGAAAAATATTAAATAGGCAATCAAAGCGATCGCAATCGCCCACCCTGGAGCCGTAAGTGTCCACATTTCTTGGCGTTTGATTAGTTTGATTTTGGGAAATTTTTGACACCGACGATTTTTTATCCGCATTAAACCTTTGCTAAACGTTGTTCTTTCAAGTAGGTAAACACAGATTTATCTCCAATATCAGCAGGAATTGCTTGTACTGTCTTGCGCAGGGCAAACACTAAAAATAATATCGCCCAAGTTCCTAATAAAATGCTTTCTCCCTGAGTTGGTAAAATTCCTACCAAATGTCCTAACAACAGTAGCGGTACAATTGGGGTTAATACTTTGGTTTCCAGGCGATTGAAGCAAAAAGCCTCTTTAAAATAAATACCTGTCAAAGCTACGAAAATAAAACCAACCCCAAATAAGGTAATTGGCTGATTGTAAACAGCAAGAGCTAAAGGTTCACTACTAGTGATTGCCAGAATCACTGATGCGATAGTACCGATCGCCCAAAAAACTTGCAACGTTCGGTGCAGTGATGCCATATAGATATGGATGGTAAATAAACTTACACCAAGAGCGAGGCTAAAACAAGCATATAGAGGTGTCAGTAAAGTTACAACAGTTGGGTTATTGTTGAGTAAAATCAAGGCGCTGCCGATGGCAAAGCTTAGTGCTGCTACCATTAATCCAGCGCGATAGATAATTACGCCAGTGCGATCGCTCTGAGTAATTGTAAATTCTCCAAACTGACCTTGATAAACTTCTGGTGCAGAGAGTGTTTGTGTAGTCATAGTTAAGAATATAATTATGATTCTCTAGTAGAGTACAACAGGAAATTGCTCAAGGGTTACTTTTATTATTATGAGCAATAAGGCGAACTTCATGTCACCATTCCTAAACTTACGTCTTTTAGCAGTTGCTTTCTGGAAATCTTTGTCGAATTGTCACTGCCTACGGTGAGTGTAACTGCTTGTTTTTAAGTGGTGTGTAGTTGCCCACCCTCCGTTTTATATCTAGGATTTTTCCTTTCTTTGCCTTTCCCACAAATCAGCTACAGGCACTTTGCAGTCTGATGATTTTTCACTGTCTTAACTTTAGCAATATTCACTGGTCTGATTTTCTTAAAAAAACAAGACTTCTAGCACATCTTGTAAATTAATCTGTAATTGTGAGTGAGCATCTCCGCAATTAATGGCAATTTCTACCCAGCCGTGACTGCCAACTAAAGCTATTATCTCTCCCACTTTGACCTCACTGTAAGTTTTACAGCCTGGTACACTCAATCCGGCAACTTGCACATACCAACTTTTGCCTTGCACGTAACTGGCTGGAATGTTACTCACTAGGTTGCCAAAGTGGTCAATATATTGAATGCAACCCACTACACTGGTGGTTGTCTGCTTGCAGTTACCTATATCCAGGTTTACCAAACTTACTAGTTCGATTTCTTGTCCTAGATGTTTGAAGGGGACACCACTAGCAAGATTAGCTGCCACTGGTGCAAAGATATCCCTACCGTGAAAAGTCTTGCTTGGTTGAGGAGTGCGCCAATAATTAAGATTTGTAAGTTCGACGGCTGCGATCGCAGGACTTTGACTAAGTACGCCGCTGAATATACCATTATCTGGCCCAACCAAAAACCCTTGAGCAAATTCTACTGCGATCGCTCGTCGCTTGCTTCCCACACCTGGATCGACTACTGCCAGATGCACTGTCCCAACTGGAAAATGGGTATAAGCATTCATCAGGCTAAACCTGGCTGCGGCAATGTCTTGCGGCGGAATTTGGTGCGTTAAGTCTACCACCCTCAGTCTGGGGTTGATTTGGGCTATGACTCCCTTGATTATGCCTACATAAACGTCGCGATCGCCGAAATCGCTCAGTAAAGTCACAAGGGGTTGTCGATCTATCTGGTTATTAGACATATTTTGGTAAAAATATATAAAAAAGATATTTTCTGTAGCAACAGCTACAAAATATGTGTTATGTTAACAATACAAGACATAAATTGAAAAATTAAAGCAGGTAATCACTATGAGTCAAAATAGACTACAAAGTGTGAGCAAATCACGAGAAACTCACAGAGCGAATATTCAAAAAAGCCTAGAGCATCGCTTGGAAATAGCCAGAGCAAAAGGCGACGAACAGCTAATTCGTCAACTGGAAGCTGAAATGAGGTATTCCAGCTAAATCAAGTTTTCATTGTTCATAGTTTTGTTGTGTAACCCGCTACGGCGGGTTTTTTCTTTTTAGATAGGGAGTTTCCTAGCAATTTCGCTCTGACAGCGTTTTGCAATTAATTGAATTACCCCACTTCCTACTCCCTCCTCACGCTCCTGGCTCAACACCCAAGGCTCGTAACTGTGCTGCCAAGCGTTCAACCCGTTGCAGAGCAGTTTCTTTAGCTTCTCGCTCTTGTTCGGCTCGTTCTGCACCAGTAGGAATCACATTACCTTCAGTGTCACACCACCGCAACCAAACATCCCGCTTACCTTCATACGCACCTTCCCACAAACATAAACCTAACTCAACTTCAGTCAGCCATTGCTCGCTTGTGGGTATATATTGCCGTCCTCGCAACTCATACATCTGTAGAATTTCACCACCAAGTTGCTGAGTTGGGTCAAAGATAATGTAGTACATTACCCGCATCCTGGCATACTCTAATAATTTTCGCCCTGTTTCATTGCCTTCTCGATTGGAGACAATTTCAATTACTACCTCTGGCGGTTTGCCAAACTCCCAAAAGAAATAGGAGCGATGTTTTTTTTCCCACCAGTTTTCTGCTATCTGTACATCTAGGCTCAAAAATACATCTGGCACAATCGGCGGTTGCTTACCAGTGGTAAATAAACCCACATTGGCAGCAACGAGAAACCCTTGGGCATTACTTGGCCCGTTCCAAGAACTGTAAAGGGTTTCTGTTAGTAATCTTTGTTGTTTTTCTGATGGTAAATTATCCAAGGATTCATCGTCTTCTGTCACCAGAATACTAACATCTGGTAACAAATCTTCTGGTAAGAAGCCAGCGTCTGTCAAGGTAATAGATTCACTCATAAGAAATACTGGAGATAGCAGCTTAATTCTATTGTGGCAGCAGCATCAATTCCCTTCACCTTACTTAAGTACAACACAAAAATCTCGTGCAGCAGTTTTGAGGGAGGATAAGGTTAGCACTTCCATTTTTTAAATAGCCAAAGTTAATTGTTGCCAACCAGATTTACTCAATTCAAAGTTTGTCTGACCGATTCTTTTGCACACCCACTCTAAAGGTGAGAAGAATGGAAGTGAGGTCAAAACTGTACTGCATCGAAGCGAGAACCACTATAGCGATCGCTATCACACCCTTCGACCCTATTGAAGTCAGAGATTAAGGTAAAATTATAAGTAAAAGTATTAAGAATTTTAAAGAAAATAATCAATGTCCAGCATTTCTCTTGACAAAAGTAACTCTCATGTCACCGTTGTTGGCGCAGGAATAGGTGGACTGACTGCTGGGGCATTATTGGCTCATAGAGGTTACAGTGTCTTAATTTTGGATCAAGCCCTCGTACCGGGAGGCTGTGCTTCGACCTTTAAACGCCAGGGATTTACCTTTGATGTGGGAGCAACTCAGGTTGCAGGGTTGGAACCAGGGGGAATTCACCACCGGATTTTCTCAGAATTGTCAATAGATTTGCCACAAGCAACGCCTTGTGACCCTGCTTGTGCGGTGTATTTACCTGGGGAAACCACACCCATCAACGTTTGGCGCGACCAAGAGAAATGGCAAGAGGAACGACAAAAACAGTTTCCTGGTAGCGAACCATTTTGGCAGTTGATGGCAACTTTATTTGATGCTAGTTGGGAATTTCAAGGACGCGACCCGGTGCTACCACCGCGTAATCTATGGGATTTGTGGCAGCTAACTCAGGCGGTGCGTCCGAGTACATTAATTACCGTACCCTTCACCTTGTTTACGGTAGGAGATGCTTTACGGTTCTGTGGACTGGGAAATGACCGACGACTGAGAACTTTTTTAGATTTGCAACTGAAGCTATACTCCCAGGTAGATGCAGACGAGACAGCATTACTTTATGCCGCCACAGCGTTGAGTGTATCCCAACTGCCCCAAGGATTGTTTCACATCCAGGGAAGTATGCAAGTATTAAGCGATCGCTTGGTAAAATCTTTAGAAAGAGATGGCGGCAAACTGTTGATGCGCCACACAGTAGAAGAAATCAAAATAGAAAACGGTAAAGCCAGTGCTGTTGTTATTAGAAATCAGAAAACTGGCGAAGTTTGGACAGAAGCAGCCGACCACATAGTTAGCAACGTCACCGTGCAAAATTTGGTGCAATTGTTGGGGGAACAAGCGCCATCTGGTTATAAAAATCGGGTGGAAAAACTGCCCCAAGCATCGGGTGCTTTTGTGGTGTATTTGGGTGTAGATGCCAGCGCGATTCCGCCTGGGTGTCCTCCGCACCTCCAATTTTTGTACGATGTCAATGGCCCTATTGGCGAGAATAATTCCTTATTTGTTTCCGTCAGTCATCCTGGAGATGGCCGCGCACCAGAGGGGAAAGCGACAATTATTGCTTCATCATTTGTCGATCCTGCACAGTGGTGGCAGACTGATGATTATGAAGGACTAAAAGAAAAGTTTACCCAAGAAGCGATCGCTCGTCTTGCCCAATACTTTTATCTCAAACCAGAAACTATTATTTATCAAGAAGCGGCAACACCCCGCACTTTTGCCCATTTCACAGCCCGCGATCGCGGTATAGTTGGCGGTATTGGTCAAAGAATACCCACCTTTGGCCCCTTTGGGTTCGCCAATCGGACACCCATCCAAAATTTGTGGTTAGTTGGTGATTCCACCCATCCCGGCGAAGGTACTGCTGGGGTGAGTTATTCGGCGCTGACGGTAGTTAGGCAAATTGAAGCGCAAATGTAGTATTTTGTAAAGTTAGTAATGAAGAGTTTGTAGTAAGGACTTTAGTGCTTATAAAATAACGACTAAAGTCCTTACTACAAACTTGTTTACAACTATTTAGATAGAGCAAAAATTTTATTAAAAACTATAAATCATACTTATAACCGATGCCAGACAGGACAAAAAACTGATGAAATAAGGTTAGTGTTGCGAATCTGGAGTAATGACAGACAGAGTTTTAATTCTTGGAGGAAGAGGGCGGATTGGTAGCAGTGTTGCCGAGGATCTAGCTACCCATACGCAAGCAAAAATTACGATTACTGGACGTTCTGCGGAGTTTGGGAAAGCTGTAAGCTTGTCTTCGGGGGGACAAGTGCAGTTTTTGATATTAGACTTGGTAGAAGTTGACAAGCTGCGAGATGCGATCGCAAACTCTAACTTAGTTATTCATTGTGCTGGGCCATTTCACTATCGAGATACTAATGTTCTCGAAACCTGTATTGCTGAAGGCGTTAATTATTTAGATGTTAGCGACCACCGTTCTTATACCAGCAAGGCTCTGAATTATCATGAAAAAGCTGCTGCTGCTGGCGTAACGGCAATTATTAATACTGGCATTTTTCCTGGTATTTCTAACAGTATGGTACGCCAGGGAGTTGAACAATTTGATCGACCAGAAAAGATCCATTTAAGTTATTTAGTTTCTGGTTCTGGTGGTGCTGGCATTACAGTCATGCGGACAACTTTTCTAGGGTTGCAGTATCCTTTTGAGGCTTGGATAAATGGAAAATGGGAAATAGTCAAGCCTTATAGTGAAAGAGAAGTAGTTGAGTTTCCATCTCCATATAGACGCAGCGGAGTTTACTGGTTTGATATGCCAGAAACCTTTACACTCCCCCATGCATTCCCATCAGTGAAAACTGTAATTACTAAGTTTGGCTCTGTTCCAGATTTCTATAATCATCTAACTTGGATTGCGGCACACATTTTTCCCAAGTGGTTAATGCAACGTCGTTACATGATTGAATTTCTGTCTCATGTCAGCCATTCAATGACAGATGTCACTAATAATTTTAGTGGAATTGGAGTAGCCGTTCGTTCAGAAGTTACAGGACAGAAAAATGGTGAAACAGCCGTTTATTGTTCAACTGTAGTGCATGAAAATACAGCGGTGGCTTCTGGTTACGGTACAGGTAGTATTGCCCAATTATTGCTAGAAGGTAAACTCAAAAAACCAGGAGTTTTTCCTGTAGAAGAAGCATTACCAACAAATTTATTTGAAGAGGTAATGCAAAGCCGAGGAATTAAAATTAATCACAGTTGGTCAGAAGTGTCTATTGGATAAAAAAGTAAAAATGTCAGTCTACTTGAGTAGATTTTAGCTATTAGTCTAGAACAGGAGTTCTGGATGGTATGTTAGTAAGCACAAAAATTGGTGGCTATTTTAAAGAGGGACACGGTTAAGATTACACAACTTTGTGCTACTACTAAATCATTTGTGAACAATCAAATCCTCGACTTTTTAAAGGAAGTCGCGGATTTTAGTCTTGTGAATAAGATTACTATAAACGAAAAATTAATATACCTTGAGGTAGAAGAAAGAACTGTACCTAAACACTTAGGATGCCTTTGAGCCTCAGATATTTAATCTATCTTATACCTCAAAAGGCTCATACCAAAAGATTAGGAGATTTTTTTCATGCAAAAAATTCTATTAAGTTTAAAACAAGCATTACGTTCAAGCTTTTTGGTTGTTAGCTTGATGGTTTTCATCAGCTTGACAGGTTCCTTCATTTTTGTTCAGCAAAGTAGTTATGCGACTACTCTTGAAGAATTAAAACTAGTACCCCCAGAGTATAAACCAAATTCTGAAGAAAAAATTAATCGTGCTAACGAATACGATCCAGGTGTTGGCATTCAAGAAGAAGACAGAGAAAAAGCTTATGAGCAAGCAATCAAAGATTCAAAAGATCTTACTACTATAGAGAAGACTTACGAAAGAAATTTGAAGGCTGAACAAGAACAAAATCCCCCAGAAAGTTTTGGTGAAAAAGCGAAAGGAGTTCTTGAAAAAGTTACAGGTAAATAGGGAATCTAGACCTAACCCGAACCCCTTTCCGACAAAAAAATGGGAATTGAAGACTAAAACCGCCTCTCAAATTTGGAGTAAGGTTCATAAAATTAAACTGTAGCGACTGTCTTGAAAGTCGCTACGTACAAAAATTGCTTTTACTCAAATTCATCTATTGTAGTCGGAGTGGTAGTCTTTCTCTTGTTAGCAAAATTGCGCTCA
Source organism: Nostoc sp. JL23 (assembly GCF_017115065.1). Taxonomy (NCBI): domain Bacteria; kingdom Bacillati; phylum Cyanobacteriota; class Cyanophyceae; order Nostocales; family Nostocaceae; genus Nostoc; species Nostoc sp. JL23. The sequence goes on along the minus strand of NZ_JABXKN010000139.1, from coordinate 1,302 downwards.
TACCACTTCATTAATGGAGTTGCGCTAATTCCATGCACAATTACTGAGGCTACAATAGTAGTGTAAGTTATCCAAGCAATTTGTTCGGCTGCTTCACCTTTCAAGCCATGACCAAAGGCATAAGCTAGATAATATAAAGAACCAACACCGCGAATACCAAACCATCCAAATAACCACCGAGTTCCTGGGTGGAAGGTTCGGCGGCGTGAATCTAGAGGACGTTTACCTATTGTGCTAATCCAAACTCCTAAAGGTCTGATGATCAAGAATAACAAAATTATTACTAGCAGAGATTGCATAGCATAATTAAGCATTGGTTTCAATAATAATATTGAACCTAATAGTAAAATTGTCCCAACTTCTAGTAGCTTTTCTACTTGCTCAACAAATTCTAATTGTTCTATCGGTTTTTCAGAATTTCTGTAACTGCGTTGGACAACTAACCCAGCAACAAATACCGCCAAAAATCCATAGCCATTAACCATTTCTGTTAATGAATAAGTTATGAGAATGGTGCTGATAGCAATAAAATCTTCCATTAACTCATCAGCAGGACGGCGTTTTTGAATTGTTTGCTCAATCCAAACGATAAATTTGGCAACAACAATTCCCATAACAATACCAGATGCGATCGCCCATATTAAATCAACCGTAATCCACTGTTGAAGCCAGTTACCCCAGTTGTCATCTTCTAAAGCATGAATGCCAAAATAAACGAAGGGAAAAGCTAAAGCATCATTTAACCCACCTTCAGAAGTTAAACCAAATCTCAACTCATCTTGGTCATTTGCACTGGTGAGTTGTACTTCTGAAGCTAATACTGGATCGGTAGGTGCAAGAATTGCTCCTAATAAAATTGCTTCTCCCCAATTCATCCCTAAAAATAATTTACCCACAACAGCCAGAGCAAAAATTGAAATTGGCATCAAAAATAGAATCAATCGCACCGTAATATCCCAAACCCCCAACTTTAGAGGCCGAACAATTCTTAAGCCGCAGCTAAATACAGAAATAATTACTACAAGTTCTGTTATTTTCTCCAGCAGTTCGGTGTTAAAAACGTCATCTCGACGTAATTGAATCAGCCCTAAGCCATAAGGGCCTAGAAAAATACCAACCACTAGGTAGATAATGGCAAAAGAAAGAGGTAAGCGAGTAATCCAACCTGAGCCTAAAGTTACAATCAACAAAAGTAGACCAATCACAAATAGGTCAAGAATATAGATATCTACCATATAGCGATTTACCAGAAATGTTGAATACTGATACAAAACTTTACATAGATAGTTACACTAACTCTAA